>CALFOL010000581.1 GCA_937919915.1 uncultured Planctomycetaceae bacterium | reverse complement strand
TGCAATGTGTTTCATGGGATGTAATACCCCAGAGGGGTCGGTTGTTAGTTTCGAAAAAGCAGCCAGGGAATTGATTAGCAGTGCGTCGATTGTCCCAGCCGGTGAAATCGTGGGTGTCAGATTTTATCTCGGAACAAGAGACACGAAAAGCACCATAGCAAGCCTCGTCCAGTCGTTTCAGGACGCAAATGATTTCGATTTGTTAGCCGTCACGGTATTGGATGTACCAGTTGGTGAGTGGGAGAGCGAGATTGACCCGGATGCAGCCGAAAGACACGTGATGCTTCATCTTCACTTTAAAAAGAGTGATGTCGAAGGCATTGACGTAAAGACCGACAACGTACTGGAACTTGCCTCCAGATTTGATGTTGATCTGTCGTTCGCTAAAACCTTGAAGTGACACTTCAAGTCCGCTTGAACGACCCGATCTACGAATCAGCGAAGGTCGTGGCTCAACTGACGGATGCAGAGCGAGCAGCAGGCGGTTTGCCGACCATCGCAGGCCGAGACCGCTACACGTCGACCAAGATCAGGACCGCGTTCTGTGAGGCCTACAGAGCGTCTCGCTGACGGTTGCCATTCCCTGAGCAATCACCCTGGCACAAGCCCTGACGGAAAACAAACCGCAACCAGGTTACTTCCGTTTCCCCCAACGACTTACGGACACATCATGGAAACCAAAACGACTCAACTGGTATGCGTGAAGATGCCGAGAACTCTGCGCGATTCTCTGGAACGATTGGCTGAAATGCACACTGCCAACTATGCGGCGGGACGGATCAGTCTGACGAATTCTTACGGTGACGTTGAAGCGGCTGGCCACATGGTTCGCAGTGGCTCGTTTGGTTGAGCGTGAGGAACGGTGAATGTGTACACTGGACCCGGTCAGAATCACGCAACTACAGCAGTGTTTTCGGTATTACGAGTGTTTCGCCGATTGCGACTCAAAGACGGCAAAAACGAGTAAAACCCCTACCAGAACGTTGAGTAATTGTCTGTTGACGTCCCGATGTCAGATAAGGTGGGCACCCGCCGCCCGGGTCATGTGATCCGAACATGGTCGGCGTGACAGTCGTCCAGAAATCGGACAGGTTCCCTGTGGGTAAAATCTGTAGGGTCAACTCGAATTACGTCGAACGAAACTGGTAGAGGCAAATACTTATCACCGAAGTGACTCGTACGAGACAAGCATACCCCGGGATTCCAGTTGCGGCAAGCTCACAGTTGAGGAACCGCACAGCACTTTGTTTTCAGAAAAAATTGACGAAAGTTCGCCGGTTTGCGTTTGCAATCCACTCAACTGCAGAGCCGGAATCAGCAGTGCTTTAGGGTTGATTTTTCCGCGCTCGTCGACAGCTTCCGCGAAAAACGCCCACGCACCTTTGCCTCACGCAACGCACTGCGATAGGGTGCCGATTAATAAGTCGCACATCCTTCGCAGCACAACGCATGCCCGGTCTTTCAGAAGCCATCAGCCAACTCACATGTCCCATGGGACTGATGTTAATCATCGTTGGCACTGCACTGGGTATATTTGTGGGTGCTGTTCCGGGGTTAACCGGCACCATGTTGATTGCGCTGATACTGCCGCTCACTTATGGAGCGGACCCGCTGTTGTCGATGACATTTCTGATCAGTATCTACGTCGGTGCGGTCAGCGGAGGCATGATCACGGCAACGCTGTTGCGAATGCCGGGCACTCCGGCGTCGATCGTCACAACGCTGGATGGCTATCCGATGGCCAAACAGGGACAACCTGGCCGAGCACTCGGGCTGGGCGTGATGTCGTCGTTTGTCGGCGGCCTGGTGTCGTGGACATTTCTGGTGTTACTGACAAGTCCCATCGCTAAGCTGTCGTCAAAGTTTGGCCCATTCGAATACTTCTCACTGGTGATGATGGCGCTGGTGTTGATCGCCACGATTGGAGGCAAGTCGTTGCCGCGTTCATTGTTCTCAGGCTTCCTGGGGATCTTCCTGTCGATGCCCGGCATCAACGCCGCCACAGGAGCAGCACGACTGACATTTGGCATCACTGACATGAACAACGGCTTCCAGTTGCTGCCCGTATTAATTGGGTTGTTCGCCGTGAATCAGATTCTGCGTGACATCATCAACCTGGAGGAAAAAGGCAACCCCATCGAGCTTGGCAGTGAACGTGTGCTGCTGAAGGTGCGGGATTTCGGCCATTTTTTCTGGAACCTGCTGCGTTCGTCCGTCATCGGCACATGGATTGGAATCCTGCCTGGCATCGGCGCCAACATCGGATCCGTGACGGCGTATTCCGTAGCACGCAGTGTGTCAAAGGAACCCGAAAAGTTCGGCACCGGCCACGAACACGGCATCGTCGCTGCAGAAGCTGCGAATAACGCCACGATTGGTGGAGCCTTGATTCCGCTGATCGCAATGGGCCTGCCAGGCAGTGTCATGGAAGCCGTGTTGCTGGGCGCTTTGGTGATTCACGGGCTGCAACCGGGCCCGAGGTTATTTGAGGAAAGTCCCAGCATGGTTTACACCATTATGGGGGCCATGTTTTTGGCCAACATCGCGATGGCGATCATCATGTTGTGCTCAATGCGGTTTCTGGCAAAAGTCACGCGACTGCCGCGACCGTATCTGCTGCCCGTCATTTTGTGTTTCTGTGTTGTGGGTTCGTTCGCACTATCCAACCGACTCTTTGACGTGTGGGTGATGCTGGGGTTTGGGTTACTGGGTTTCCTGCTGGAAGCCAGGAAGATTCCGCTGGCTCCGTTTGTCATTGGATTTGTGCTGGGGCCGATCGCCGAGAAAAACCTGAGCCTCGGGCTGCAGTCGTCGAACGGAAGTTTTGCTCCGATTGTTACTGGTAAGATCTCACTGCTGTTCTTGACCGTGGCATTGTTCATGTTGCTGCTGCCGCTGATCCGTCAGGCGATGTCGAAGCAGAAGGGAGGTGCGGCGTGAGTCTTTCCTCCACAGAAATCGATCGTTCAAGTAAATCGCCTGGAGCATTAGTGATCCTGTGGCACGTTGTTGCCACGGGGCTGATTGTGTGCCTGGTCGTCTGGTGGTGTATGCGATTTACTGCAGCAGACGCGACGGTTGCTTACCCCAATCGCCCGATCGAAGTTGTGGTGCCATATCCAGCTGGCGGCGGTTCTGACACGTTCGTCCGGACGCTGCAGAAGGGATTTCTGGAAGACAACCTGCTGCCGCAGCCATTGGTTGTCATTAACGTTGCGGGCGGCGGCGGCACGATTGGCAGCCGCGACGTGAAGGATGCAAAACCTGATGGTTATCGAATATTGTGTCATCACAACGCGATTATCTCCGCGAAGTTGTCAGAAACCGTCGACTACGGCCCCGAAGCCTTCGAACCAATCGCTCTGACAGGCGCGATGACGATGGTGGTGGTCGTGCGGGAGGATTCTCGCTTTGCTGATCTGCAGGAGTTTCTGCAGGAAGCGAAGCAGACGCCGAAGCAGTTGACGTTTGGCGCGAACCAGGGAGCTCCGGCATACTTCACGGCATTGCAGCTGGAAAAGTCTGTGCCTGGCGCACAGCTGAGTATCGTGTCGGCGGATGGTGGAGCTGATCGGTATTCCAGGATTCTCGGCGGGCACCTGGACGCGGGGATTTTCTCGCTGTCGGAATATCTCGACTTCCGTTCCGCTGACGGCACGCCGCCGGATGAGAACATTCGGGCGATTGCGTGTCTGGCAAGCAAACGGCGTCCGGCGATTCCTGACGTGGCAACCGCTTTAGAGCAGGACATTCCGGTTCTATTAAGCAACGCCAATTACTGGTGGGCTCCGAAGGGCACGCCGGTTGAAGTTCTCCAGGTGCTGGCTTCCGCCTTGGAAAAAGCGATGCTGAATGAAACCGTGCAATCCGAACTCACGCGACTGCGCATCGATCTGGACTATTCGCAGGGCGAAGAGTTTCGTCAGGTGCTGGCTGAGACTGCAGCGGCATTCGAAGGGGCTGCGGCAAAACGTCGGAGCAATATTCCTGACTTCACAAATTGGGTCGGGGGAATTGTGGTCTGCCTGTTTGTGTTGGTGGTGCTGGAGTCGTTTCTCCGTCGGGGCTCAACAGAACAAGAGGAGCCTGCTTTGGGTAGTCATAGCAGTACAGAAGACTTTGTGCGTCGCCCTATGACCGCAGCAGCCTGCTTTGGAGTGCTGATCGTCTACGTTTACGTGCTTGGACAGCACTGGTTGCCATTCGCAATTGCGACGTCGTTGATGGTACTGACGATCGGTGGCCTGATGACAAAATGGCAACGACAGCACTGGGTGATTCTGTTTCAGATCGCAGTTTTGACGGGCATGGGCACAAACTTCATCTTCACGGAAGTCTTCACCACGACGCTGCCGTGAACGTTTGCTAGAGTGCGTTGGCATGTCAGCCGACGGCGGGAAACGGTTATTCTTCTGTCGTTTCTACAAGAGCTTTCCACTTTGAGCAAACATTCCCCATGAGCCTTCAAGAGATACTCACGCAACGCTGCAGTAACAAATGCGAACTGTGCAGCGCTGATGGAGACCTTTCGGTTTACGAGGTCCAGCCTGGCAACGATGGCAGCGCGGAAAAATCGGCGATGTTGTGTGCTGCCTGTTGTTCGCAGATCGGCGATCCTGCCACCGCCGACGGCAAGCACTGGCGATGCCTGAACGAAAGCATGTGGAGCGAAGTTCCGGCCGTGCAGGTGCTGGCCTGGAGAATGTTGACTGCTCTGCAGGGGGAAGACTGGTCGCACAGCCTTCTGGAGTCACTGTACCTGGACGAAGACACGCAGCAGTGGGCAAAAGCTGGCATGACTGCAGCTGACGATGTTTCCGCAACTCCGACACGCGACAGCAACGGGACAGTGTTGGTCGCTGGAGACACCGTCACGGTGATCAAAGACCTTGTCGTGAAAGGCGGCGGCTTCACAGCAAAACGCGGAACGACCGTCAAGAACATCCGACTGACGTCGAACCCCGAACACATTGAAGGCCGAGTCAATGGTACTCAAATCGTGTTGATTTCGGCCTATTTGAAGAAGACAAACTGAAACGCGTGACATCAGGCCCGCGGCTACAGCGTATTACGCTGCGTTGTGGCCGCGGGGCACGGGTTTCGATCGAAGAAAGCCTGCTCCCGCGAGGGAGTGCCGTTCACGACAATAAGTAAACTGCTCTAACGCCGACGGCTCGCTTGAGTGTGGCTGACGAGTGGAACTCGGACAATCACATACCATTTTTCCATAGCCGTAATCCGTGACTGATTCTCAGGGACTTTTTGAATTCGCCGACCTGCCTGAATGGGAACAGGCTGCGGCTGAAGATATTCAGGTCGCTGAGGTTGTCTTCAATCTGCCGCTGGAAAAGCCATATACGTACAGCATTCCAGACTCACTGCGTGAACTGTTGAAAACAGGCATGCGAATCAAAGCGCCCCTGGGGCGCGGCAATCGTTCTGTGATCGGTTACTGCGTGAAGATTCGTCAGGCCGAAAGTGGTCTCCGCAAGCTGAAACCGATCATGGAAGTGCTGGACGCCGAACCGTTGCTGGACGACGTCATGCTGACGCTGACGCACTGGATTGCCGAACGCTATCTGTGCGGCTGGGGACAGGTTCTGGAAAGCGTGATCCCAGCGGGTGTGAAACGTCGCAGTGGAACGCGGCTGGTGCAATCGCTCACGTTGTCTGCGGAGGCGGAAACACTGATTGCAACAGCAAAACTGCCAGCTAAGCAACAGACGATTGTGGACGTCCTGCGGAAAGCGACCGGCCCGGTTCCCGCCACCCGACTCTGCGAACTGGCGGACTGTGGTCCCGGTCCGGTCAACACGCTCCGCAAGAAGGGCATCATTGCTGCGATCCGAATTCGATCAGAAGTCACCGGCGAATTGATGGGCAGCAGCGAACCGATCGAAGACCTGATCATGAATTCACAGCAGCAAAACACACTGGACGCGATTGTCAGCGCATTGGAATCGGGAGAGCACAGAACACTGCTGTTGCATGGAGCCACCGGAAGTGGCAAGACGGAGGTCTACATTCGAGCGATCCGGGAAGTGGTCAGTTATGGTCGGCAGGCGATCGTACTGGTTCCCGAAATCAGCCTGACTCCACAGACCATTCGGCGATTTCGCAGCCGGTTTAAATCGGTCGCGGTACTGCACAGTCACATGACGGATTCCGAACGTCACTGGCAGTGGCGGCAAATCGCTCGCGGGTCCATTGAGGTCATCGTAGGCGCTCGCAGCGCTGTCTTCGCACCCACGCCGAATCTCGGACTGATCGTGATCGACGAAGAACACGAACCGACGTTCAAGCAGGATTCCACACCACGCTATCACGCTCGCGAAGTCGCCCGTCACCGTTGTATGCAGGAAAAAGTGCCGCTGTTGCTGGGATCGGCAACGCCCACACTGGAATCCTGGTTGCGAGCCGTGCGAAAGCAGGACACGCTGCTGTCGATGCCGGATCGAGTTGCAGAATTACCTCTGCCACCGGTGCTGATCGTCGATACGCGTAACGACCCGCGAATTGGAAAGGGTTCATCGATCGGGCGTGCTTTATTTACGGCGATCGGTAAGGCGCTTGCTGACAAGGGGCAGGTGATTCTGTTTTTGAACCTGCGAGGGTATTCACCAACGGTGTGGTGTCGAACCTGTGGATCGGGCGTCAAATGTCCTGACTGCGACATTACGTTAACCTGGCATCGTGACCGGCAGGAAGCAGTGTGTCACAGCTGCGACTACCATATTCCGGCTCCGGAAAACTGTCCCGTGTGCGAAAGTCCGTCCGTACGATACTTTGGCACCGGGACTCAAAAGCTGGAAGAAGAAGTTGGAACGCTGTATCCCAAAGCGCGAGTGCTGCGGATGGATAGCGACTCAATGAAGAAGCCCGGTAGTCACGACGAAGCGTTGGAAAAGTTCCGGCACGGCGAAGTCGACATTCTGCTGGGAACACAGATGATTGCCAAGGGGCTGGACTTTCCAAACGTCACGTTAGTCGGCGTGATCGATGCGGACAGCATGCTGAACCAACCCGACATGCGTGCAGCAGAACGTACGTTTCAACTGGTCGCACAGGTGGCTGGAAGAACGGGGCGGAGTTCGCGAGGCGGGCGAGTGCTGGTACAAACGACCAGTCCTGAAGATCCGTCTGTGGTGTACGCGTCCAAACACGATTTTCTGGGCTTTGCGTCTCACGAACTGCACCAACGCAAGGATAGTGGCGCTCCACCGTTCAGCAGCGTGACTCGCGTTATTTTTCGAGGCCTTAGTGAGCCGCAAGTTAACGACACGGCGCGGACGATTGCGGACAAGCTTCGCAAAATGGCGAAGGAAGTTGATCCGGATGTGCGAATCCTGGGAGCCGCTCCGGCACCGATCACACGACTGCGTGGCTACTACCGATTCCATCTGCAGATTGCCGCGCCGACTCAGGAACGGGTAAAGATCGTCTGGCAGCGTGTGGAAAACACGCTCACACTTCCCGAGGGTGTTGAGATGGCCGTCGACGTGGATCCGATCAACTCACGGTAAGCGTTGAAGCACAGCCCGCATATTCGGCACAATCGGAACCGTCAGAATTCCGGCGGCGCGGCAGTTCGTTGAATGTCGTGGACGCTCCTCCATCGCAGACCGAGGCTTTAACCTGCAGAGAAGGTTGACTCGGCGTCGCTGTCTGCTGTTGCGAAAACCGTTCCTGACACAAGGCTGAACAGATGCAGACATTTCCGAAGAAGTCCAGGAACCGAAGTCTCGGTTTGGTCGGTGCGGTCGCTGCGTCAGTCGTCGCCGTCACGCTGTTCGCGAACTCCGGAAGCAGCGAGTCGGCAGCTGACATCGCTGTGCGTGAGCAACTTGCGGTTGTGGCAGAATCATTCAACGCACAGTTACCGACCATGCTGGATCAGTATACACGACTGGATTCCACAGAGGCCCTTCCGGAAAGAAGGTTCGCCTATCGATACACCATCGTTGGTATGCAGAAAATTCCTCAACGATATCAGATCGTTAACGAAGCTCGCCCCAAAGTTGTCAAGGCTTATCGAACTGCGGATAACATGCGCGAGATGCGTGAGTTGAATGTGACGGTACTCTATGTGTACTCCGACGAAAAAGGCGACGAGGTTGTCCGCTTTGAAGTCGGTCCGGAAGATCTGTAAGTAGTCGGCAAGTCAGCTTTGCAAACCAGAACGGACTTCCACGGCGTTTTACAAAGACTGTGACGGAAATGCGGTTACAACCTCGTTGCCGTCCTGAACCACCAATCGCAGAAAGTGGCAGGCTGGTTGCCCTTTGCGTTTGCCGACCTCTCCGCCGACGTATCCGATCTTCTTGCCCATATCGACGGTGTAGACAGTGCGGTCGCCTTCTTCTTCCAGGCGAACGCCTTTGCCACCTTCTTTACCCTTCATATAGGCCTGGTCCACCCATTCCGTAACCTGCGCGACATCTGCCGATGCGTACACGCCGTGAACAGGCTTACTCAGGTCATCTTTGGCGTGCTTCATCAGGTGCTTCAGGCGATGACGGTCGACACTGCCCCGCCCGTAGACCAATCCCGCTGTCGACTTAAAGACTTCCCGCTGTTTGTCGACCAGAGTCAGCGTTCCGAGACGGGGTTCGGCTGTCTCTGTCTTAGTGGGAGGTTTTGAATTTGTTGTTTTGGTTGGGTTTGCTCGCGGATCGAGCTTCGAAGATGTCCCCGGCTGATTGCTGGCTGTTGCAGTCGGCTTCGAAGTGGATGGCATCGCCTGCGGAGCCGAAAGTTTGGGAAGTGGCCTTTTCGAAGATGACTTCTGCGATGTTCTTGCTACCGTCGGGCTGGTCTGTGTTTTCGTGTCCCTTTTGGGCACCGTTGGTGCCGACGCAGTCGTGCTGGATGGCACGGTGCCAGGTGCAACGGTTTCCAGGAACCCCGTGTCGTTATCGCCCTGCGTTGTCGGTTTGTTTGATTTGCCAACGTCGTCCAGTGTGAGTGTACCGAGTTCTCGGCCGGGCTCTACGGTCGGATCGCGGGCGGCATCCCCCTGTTGCGGTTGTTCCGCTACGACGTCCTGGCCTTTGTTCCCCTGCAGCCAGGCATCCACTTTCGGTTTCACCAAAGCGAATGCGATAATTATTCCGAAGACAATCAGCTTGCCCAGAAACTGCTTTCGCTTTGTCGCCGCCGCTTGATCTGTTGAGGATGGTGAGTTGTCGGCTGTCATTGCGTTTGCCGGAGGGCGAAAAAAAGAGGATTTGATTTAGGGACGATTCGTATCCATCAAGTTGATGACAAATCGGGGTCTCATCCTATCTCATCGAACGCTTTGGCGAAACGCGGCAAACTGTTGGATGTGCGATTGGCGGCAAGGAGTAGCATTCCGGCGAAACCCGGAGGTGGGATCGCGGAATTCTGCGATTTCCACAAACAAATCACGGGAAACAGACGTATCCCCGGTATGCACCGAGGTTCACAACGTGGGCTGGAGGTGAAAACCAAGTTAAATCGCTTCGGTTCCAGCACTTTTTTGTCGTAGAACGAATAGTATGCAGACTCAGGAAAACGTGATCGAAATCAGAAACCTGTCCAAGGTTTACCGGGATTTCTGGGGTCGAAAAAAGGTTCAGGCGGTTAAGAGCCTAAGCTTGGACGTGAAACGTGGCGAGGTCTTTGGACTGCTGGGGCCCAACGGATCCGGCAAGACCACCACGATTAAAATGCTGTTGGGACTTCTGTTCCCGACATCCGGGGAGATTTCGATTCTCGGCAAAAAAGCATCCGACGTCGCCAAGAACGAACGGATCGGCTATCTGCCGGAAGAGTCGTATCTGTATCGCTTCCTGAACGCTGATGAAACGCTCGATTTCTACGGTCGATTGTTCAACATGTCGGCGCAAGAGCGAAATCAACGCGCGGACGAACTGATCAAACTGGTCGGTCTCGACCAGGCTCGACGTCGTCAGCTAAAAGAGTATTCCAAAGGGATGACCCGCCGAATCGGATTGGCGCAGGCGCTGATCAACAATCCGGACCTGGTTGTCCTGGACGAACCAACGAGCGGTCTGGACCCGATCGGAACGCGGGAAATGAAAGACCTGATCCTGAAGCTTCGTGACGAAGGCAAAACGGTTCTGTTGTGCAGTCATCAACTGGCTGACGTACAGGACGTGAGTGACCGGATTGCGGTCATGTTTCAGGGAGAACTGAAAGTCATGGGCAGCGTCGAAGAACTGCTGGAACTTCGCGAAGAAACGGAAATTCGCACAGGTAATCTCAGCGAAGAAGGCATCGCGGAAATTCGCGCAGTGCTTAAAAAACATGGCATGCCGGATCCCAGCATTCAGAAGCCACGTGCTGATCTGGAAGAACTGTTTCTGAAAACTGTGCGGGAAAGTGGCGAGCGGCCAGGCCGACGATTCACGGCGGAAGAAATGGCTGCCACGCAGCCCGCTGCAGAAGCGGATGCTTCTAAGAAATAGTACCCCGATTTTATCGTTCGTGTCTCTCTGCGTTTTTCCGGAATAACCTGGCCATGGATTTCAATCCAACACCTTTTAACTTCGTTTCAGGTTTCAACAGCTGGTTGCAGCTGGTTGGGATCATCGGAGCCATCGCGATCGGCCTCGGACTTCTGGGATCGTTTCTGTACGGCGGCGGTGCGAATGGTTTGCCCGTTTTTCTAAAGGGGCTTGTGAGCTTCTTTAAAGAAATCGTTACGGTATCACCAGGCAGAATCTGGGCACTGACGGCATTGACAGTTAAAGAATGCGTACGTCGCAAGGCGTTGCTGGTGTTCGTCGTATTCGCTGTATTGTTGATGTTCGGCGGTTGGTTTCTGCCCGAATCTGCCGAGCGTGCTGAGTTGGAAGTCAGCAATCATATCGCGTTTGTGCTGACAACAATTTCATGGTTGATCCTGCCTGTTGTGATTTTCCTGAGCTGTTGGGGAATTCCGGAAGATATTCGTCTGCGGTCGCTGCACACCGTGGTTACCAAGCCGGCTCGCCGTGTGGAAGTGGTATTGGGACGAATGTTCGGATACGGCACGATGGCAATCACCATCCTGATACTAATGGGAGCCGTGGGCTACGTATGGATTCAACGTCAGGTCCCTGACGACATGAAGGGGATTAACGGCGGTACCAATCTGCTGACATGCCGTGTGCCGGTTTACGGAGACTTCTTCTATTTTCTGGATCGAGAGGGGCTCCCCAGTCGAACAGGTTTGAATGTCGGTGATGCGTGGAAGTTCCGTTCGTTTGTCGAGGGCAATACTCGAAGTCGCGCTGTTTGGATTTTTAACGACATTTTTCCTGAGACTATTGGGGAATCGCTTAGACTTGAGTCGCGTTTTGAGGCCTTTCGAACCATCAAAGGGTCAGAGCAGTCGATGACCAGTGGTCTCGAAGCTCAGTACACGCTACTGCAGGACACTCGCGAAGAGGCATTCTCTTCCTTTGGCGTTGGGGCCAGTTTTCGCGAAGCTGGCGAAGCACTGCGGGAAGGTAACTTCCAAAATGCATCGCAACTATTGTCGACGGTTGCGGAACGAATGAGTTCCGCTCCGCTGGACTTCTCCCCCATCGATTGTCGGCAGGTCGCAATCGCCAGTGTCCAGGAGTCGGCATATGTACTCCGGAAAATCGAAAAGGGCTTTGAAGATGTTGCAAAAGCATTCGAGGAATTCGGCTTTGCTGCGTCTGAAGTGATTGACCCTGAGGATGAAGCATCTCGTGGTAAAATGTCGATTGCCTGTGCCGCGCTGGCGGACGTGCTAAACGAACGTGGGGATGACCTGCGAGAAGCAATGCCCCGAATTGAGGTTCCGCTGGAACCGTTTGAGGTCCATGAATTTCACGAAGGTGATGCTTACGAAACTTACCCTCGCGAACTGACCTACACAGCCAACAACGAATCGACAGCTCGCTTTTTGACCAGGACGATCACTGATCTCAATGATCTGGGCAAAGCGGTGAAAGGCAGCGAACTCTCGGCGGATCTGCTGAGTGATCTCGAAGCAGCGAATATTGAAACTGTGAATGCGGAACTTGTTATCGAGGTTTTGCAGGCAGAGATTGAAGCCGGTAAACTACTGGCGGCAGACGGAAAGCTGGCTGTAGCAGACAACGGACGCTTCCTGCAGGTCTTTGACCGCCTCGTCCGCGAAGAACGACTGATTTCTCAGGATCCTGCCGGCTGGGTGTTGAAAGCTGATCTTTTCAAGGACCTGGCACCACATGGTGCTTTACGAATCCAGGTTGCGTGTCTTGATGACCAGATGTATTTGGGAATGGCTCGTTCAGACATGTTCATCCGTCTGAAGGACAACAGCTTTTTTGTCGGTTACTCTAAGGCTTTGCTGAACATCGGACTGATGCTGTGCCTGGTGATCGTGCTGGGCGTGACGGCAAGCTGTATCGTGAAGGGCCCGGTTTCGTTCTTCTTTACGTTGACGATGTTTGTGATCGGCCAGTTCTTCCATTCCTTCATGACACGTATCCTGATGGGGCAGGAAAAAGGCTCGGGGATGATCGAATCTGCGATGATGATTGTGCAGCATCGAAGTCCGAGTACTGGTATTGATACCAGCGAACGCAGCATGCAGATGATTCAAGCAGCGGATAAGGTGAATCTGGGACTGCTGCACGCAGCGAGCAACATCATTCCGGACTTCAGCAACTTTACTTCTGCGGCTATCTATATTGAAAATGGTTTTGATGTCCCGTGGGCCAGCTCAGTGCTGCCTGCTATTGCAACATTTGTTGGGTTCCTTGTGCCGTGCGTCATTATTGGCGCAGCGTGCCTGAAGTTCCGTGAGTTGGAAGCGAAATGAACGATCTTACGTCACGTCAACGCAAGCTTATCTATGCAGGCTGTATTCTTGCCCTGCTGATTCCGATCATCTACCTTGGGGCTCCCACGTCAGAAGACGTGATTCCTGGAACACAGTCAACTGTTTCCGGCGGAGTGCTCGCGCAAATGCGCGTCAAGTATGACCTTGGAGAAAGTCGGCTGGGGCAGATCGACCCATCCAGTGCTGCAATGAGCCTGGTGCTGCTGGGACTGCGCGGTCCCGCGGCCAGTGTGCTGCATCTGAAGGCCCTGGATTATCAGGAACGCAAAGACTGGAGCAAACTGAAGACGACCGTTGATTCGATCATCAAGCTGCAGCCGCACTATATTGAGATCTGGAAATTTCAGGGCTGGAACCTCGCGTTCAATGTTTCGCGCGAATGGGACCAGGTCAGCGACCGCTTCTTCTGGGTCAAAGAAGGCATCAAGTTCCTGCAGCTCGGTACCACTCGTAACGAAACCTCGACCGCCCTGTTTCACAACACAGGTGACTTTATGGGGCGAAAATTCGGGAACTCGGACGAGAAGAAGTTCTTTCGCAAATTCTTCAAAAACGACCCGGACACTAAGACGTTTGACGGGACGGCGGATCCGGAAATTAATCCCAACGGAGACGATAACTACCTGGTTGCTCATGACTGGTTCGTTCGCACGAACGAGAAAGATCTGTTGTATCGCATCCAGAAAATGACACACGTGATCGCTCGACAGGGGCCAGCGCGATCCCTGTACGACTACGCGAAAGCTCGCCAGACAGAAGGTGTCTTCGGTGGTGAAAACAGAGAAGCGTGGGAACGTGCGTACAAGGAATGGACGGACAATTACGGCAACGACATATTTCTCGGCCTGGAAGACATCAAGTACAAACTGAATTCCACACAAGAAGAAATCATCGCCATGGCGGAGGCTAATGGCGTAACCCCCGAGCAGCAAAGAAGGGTCTGGGAACAGAATGTCAAAATGGTCAACTATCGCTTCTGGCAGAACCTCGCCAACTGCGAACGCAATGACCTGACAGTTGCAGCCCACAAAGCCATCTACAACGGGAAAATCGCATTTTCACTGGGGCAAACTTTCAACGATGGCGACAAACCGTCTCAGGCAGAGCAGTACTTTACTGACGGCATTAACCTGATGGCCGATCTGTTTGAACGACATCCGGAAGTCGCTGACCACGATGCATACATTGAAGAAGGTCTGCTGGCCGTGATGTACATGATTAAGATTCGTCAGAACAACGGCGAGGCTGAATACAAGGAGCATCGCCTGATTCCGCTCATGTTGAAAGAGTCCGGACGAATTCCTGACGCGCAGCGCGAGTGGGTAATGGAACAACGAACCGGATTTGACGTTCCGGTCTCCGAAGAGGAATAATTACGTGCTCGCCGGCCCTATTTTTGCCCGAGAAGCTCTCACCGCACCACGACGCCTGCGTCACTACCTGCTGCGATCCGGCTATGTGGCGTTCCTGCTGGTGTTGATCTATACCGTTCGCCAGGCCACGATCGGATTTCAGGATACTCTGTTTTCCGGGGACATCGCTACGTTTAGCAGCCTGGTGTTCGGGATCCTGGCCTTACTGCAGTTGACGTTGGGGATGTTCTTCGCCACGTTGTTCACGGCGGCAAACATTGCTCAGGAGAAAGATCGCCGGACGCTGATTCTGTTGTTAATGACAGACATGCGCAGTCGTGAACTCACGTATGGAAAACTGTTCGCGAGTCTGCTGATTGTGGGTGTATTGATAGCTGCGTCGTTGCCCGTGTTTTGCGCGTTGCGATTGTTGGGTGGCATCACCTGGGAACAGGTGTTCTGGGTCGAAGCCATTGTTGCGTCAACGGCGCTGGCCGCCGGAACCTGGGGTTGCCTGGTCGCATATTGGCGCCAGAAAACGTTTCAGACGCTGGCTATCAGTGTGCTGGGTGTCGTGTTGTTTCTGGCACTGACAGAAGGTCTCGTCGGTGTGCTTGGCGTGAACTCTGCAATCGGCAACTGGATTGTGCAGGCATCGCCCTACCGCGCGTTGTTTTCTGTGCTGAACCCGCTAAGCAGCACTGTCACCGGGGTTGCTCAGGTGTCTGCTTTGCCTTCGGTGGTCTTCCTGCTGGGACTGGCGTTGGCTTTAAGTCTGTTTACGGTGGCTCGTTTGAGGGTGTGGAACCCGTCACAGGCGTTGCGGCAAAGCGTGCTGGAAGAAGAAACACAGAATCCTGCTGCCGCTTCGGTTAAACCAGAGCACGTCGTCAGCAAAGTCACCGAACGCAGGCAACATCGTGCTGTCTGGGACAATCCCGTCACATGGAAAGAAGTGGTCACCAAAGGATACGGTCGTAAGATCGTGTTTATTAAGCTGGCCTACATTCTGCTGGCGTTCCTGATTGGCTACGGCGTTGTCGCAGCTGGCGGCGGATCAGGTGCACTGGTGCTGGGAATGGTGTCGCCAGGGGCTGCTGCCTTCCTGGCGATCGGCGTCATCAGTTTGCTGTTGATTAATGCTCAGGCGGTGACATCGATCTCAACAGAACGTGACAGTAACACGCTGGACATTTTGCTGGCCACGGACATCAGCGCCCGCGAATTTATGACCGGAAAGATCCTGGGCGCGATCTGGAATGTGCGGGAGATGATTCTGGTTCCGGTAATATTGCTGGTCTGGACACTGATCAATGGTTCGTCAGCAACGCTGTCGGTTGAGAATCTGGCTTACCTGGTAATTGCGTATTCTGTGCTGTGCCTGTTTTCGATCATGCTGGGGTTACACGCGGGCCTGACGTACGACAATTCGCGTGCAGCAATTGGTCATAGCCTGGGCACGATGTTCTTCCTGTTCATTGGGATCTTTGTGTTCATGCTGCTGTTGGTTGAGGCCCGTTCGTCGTTCGCCATTCAGATGCAGAGCTTTATCGTGTTCATCGGATTGGGCAGCATTGGGCTCTATAGTTCGCTGACCTACAAAAATCCGTCGAGCGCACTGACGATCGCGGCAGTCATGCTGCCGTTTCTGACATTCTATGCGATCACAGACTTCCTGCTGGGCGGCAGTCTGGGTGTGTGTTTCTGGATCTGCGTGGCCTACGGTTTTGCGTCCATCGCGATGCTGGTCCCGTCGATCAGTGATTTCGATATTGTCCTTGGCAAAACAACCAACGACGGCGGTTAATGTCAGTGTTCTGCTTTCTGCAGATCCTGCAGCGCCAGCCCAGCAATCTCGCGAACCGCTGGCAGCGACGCTCAACCCGCGTATAATGCTTCCCTCGCAGAATTCTCTGCCGAATGTCAACTCATTTGCCGAACGGAACTTTCGTGGTCATGCACTTCTCCGCCACTCTTCGTCGTTGCATTCCTCCCATCCTGATTTTCTGCATGTGGCTTTGCTCCAGCGGATTCGCTCAGGAACAGCCAGCCGCTGACGACGATATCTCCGCAACAGATCCCGCGGCGGCGACTAAGCTGGAACAACGCCTGATCACCCGCACGCGTCAGTTGACGTTCGAAGGCCGCCGCGCGGGTGAAGGTTATTTCAGCGCTGACGGACGGAAGATGGTATTCCAGAGTGAGCGGTACGAAGACAATCCGTTCTTTCAGATCTATCTGACGAATCTGGATTCCGGGAAGACAGAACTGATTTCGCCCGGTATCGGCAAAACAACCTGCGCCTGGATTCACCCGGATGGCAATCGCGTGTTGTACGCGTCCACCCAGGACGACCCTGATGCCAAACAGGAGCAACAGGCGGAAATCGAAATGCGGGCCTCCGGAACAACGCCTCGCTATTCCTGGGACTACGATACCTTCTACGACATCTACGACTACGACCTGAAGACGAAGCAGTCTCGCAATCTGACCAACACAAACGGCTATGACGCCGAAGGATCATGGTCACCGGATGGAAGCCTGATTGCGTTCGCTTCCAACCGATCCGGTTACGAAGAAAAACTGACAGAAAAACAGCAGGAATTGTTTGAACGTGATCCGTCGTGGGCGAACGAAATCTACATCATGAATTCTGATGGCACGAACGTCCGTCGACTGACGACGTTTTCCGGTTACGATGGTGGCCCGTTCTTTTCTGCTGATGGAAAAAGCATCTGCTGGCGACGCTTTTCAGAAAATGGCGCGACAGCGGAAATCATGACGATGGACGTAGACGGCAACAACCAAAAACAAATCACGCGTTTAGGTGCCATGTCCTGGGCTCCGTACTTTCATCCGTCCGACAAATATCTGATCTTCACAACCAATAAACACGGGTTCGCGAACTTCGAACTATACATGGTGGATCGTGAGGGTAAACAGGATCCTGTTCGAGTAACTCATACTGCGGGCTTTGACGGCCTTCCCGTATTCACGCCAGACGGCGAACAGTTGTCGTGGACCGCCAGCCGGACGGTGAACAATAAGGGACAGATCTTTATTGCCGAATGGAATCATCGCAAAGCTTTGGAGTTGCTCGGGCTGGATTTCGAATCGTCACCTGCCACAAAAAACATGGCCAACGAATCGCTCACCGCACGTAGTCCGACGGCTCGTGCAGACTTTTCGCCAGCGGATGCAGTGCGACACGTCGAGTATCTTTGCCGTCCACAGTTGCAGGGGCGACTGACCGGAACACGCGGCGAAAAGCTGGCGACAAACTACGTTGCATTATATCTGGAAACTCTTGGGCTGGAACCTGCCGGTGTCGATGGCACTTGGTTTCAGCCGTTCGAATTCACATCCGGAGTCTCCGCTGGCGAAAACAACAAACTGCTGTCAGGGGATCAGGAACTTCAGCTCAGTAAAGACTGGCAACCGCTTGTGTTCTCGAAGACCGGCGATATTTCTTCAGCCGATGTGGTATTCGCTGGCTATGGAATTCAGGCTCCGGCCAAAGACGACTTCGAAGAATACGATTCCTTTGTTCACCTGGACGTGAAAGACAAATGGGTCGTCTGCTTTCGCTTTATGCCTGAAGACATTTCTGCGGAACAACGCCAGCATCTTAATAAATTCAGCAGCCTGCGATTTAAGGCAATGAAGGTGCGCGACATGGGGGCTCGCGGTTTGATCATTGTCAGTGGCCCGACATCCGAAGTAAAAAAACAGCTGGTACCTTTGCAGTTCGACGGATCACTGGCCGGTACCAGCCTGGCGGTACTGAGCGTAACGGATGAGGTGGCTGATGGCTGGCTGAAAAAGATCGGTCGCGATCTGCAGAGCGTCCAGAAAAAACTCGACAACGGCGATGCCGCCATGGGCTTCCCGATTAAGGGCCTGCAGATTTCTGCCAGCATCGACATTCAACAGGAAAAGAAAACCGGTCGCAACGTCCTTGGCCGCCTGCAATTGAACGAAAGCCTGGCTCACGAAGTTGTGGTTGTGGGAGCTCATATCGACCACCTTGGTGCCGGAGCGAGTGCTAACTCGCTGGCGAAAGACGATGAGTCATCGGGGATTCACTTTGGCGCCGACGACAACGCCTCGGGTGTTGCCGCCATGCTGCAGATTGCCGAATCGATGGCGCAGGCAAAGGATCGTGGCGAACTGGAAGGACAGCGAGACGTGATCTTCGCAGCATGGTCTGGCGAAGAACTCGGACTGCTGGGTTCCAGTCACTACATCAAAGATCTGGAAACAATGTTCTCGAAGCACGCGGCAGCGATGACGAGTCCGGAAAGGGAAGTGCAGAAAACGGAAGATCCTGAAGCGGGCAAAGTCGCAGCCAAAGAAGCTCAGCAGGAAAGAGAATCCGGCCCCAACACGGGCGGCCTGCACATGTACATCGCGGCCTGCCTGAACATGGACATGGTCGGACGCATGCAGGAGAAACTGGTTCTGCAGGGCATTGGATCATCCGCCAGCTGGAAGCAGATCGTTGAACAGTGCAACATCCCAACGGGGTTGTCGTTAAGTCTTCAGGAGGACAGTTATATCCCCACAGATGCCAGCGTCTTCTTTCTGCATGGCGTGCCGATTCTGTCAGCGTTCACCGGCAACCATGGTGAATATCACACGCCTCGAGACACACCGGAAAAGCTGAACTACGAAGGGATTTCTCAGGTTGCTCAGTTGATGAATCTGGTGTGCCGAAACCTGATCAGCCGCGAACGCATGCCAGACTATGTCATGCAGACGAAGCCAACTGACGGACAGCGTCGAGCCAACCTGCGAGCGTATCTGGGGTCGATTCCGGACTACGCCGAATCCGACACCAAAGGAGTCTTGTTGTCGGGCGTGGCCAAAGGCGGTCCGGCAGACAAGGCCGGTGTGGCTGGTGGAGACATCATTGTCAAACTGGCTGGCAAGGCGATCGAGAATATCTACGACTACACGTATGCGATCGAGGCCATGAAGATTGGCCAGGAAGTCGAGATCGTGGTTCAACGCGACGGGAAAAGCATCACGCTAAAGGTCACACCAGGTTCGCGGGACTAGAGCGGACTAGAGCAGTTTACTTATTGTTGTGAACGGTGCTGGCTCGCGGGAACCGGCTCACGCAGGACGAAACGCGTCCTCCGCGGCCACAAGTCAGCGTAATACGCTGTAAAGTAGCCGTCACTGTCCCAATGACGAACTTTGCGGAATGACATCACGCACAACGAATTGCGATGGTGGTGATCGACTGCTTCGTTAACCACCACGGTTCGTATGAAGGAATGCTATAGCGACGAACTCGAAGCGAGGCAGCGATTCATTACCTGAATTTATCCAGTAGTTTATTCAAACCGCCGTTCAGTTGCTTGTCGACCTGATTTTGAATCTGCTGCCGTCCTAAGTTCTGCAGCAGTCCGCTGGTGTCCAGTTGAGGCCGGTCAACAGTTCCCCCCACCGGTATTTCCAGTGTACGACCGGCCGCGTTCGCTTCCAACGGGACCGTCAAAACCAACTGCACTCGTTTGTCGAGCCCCACACCACCGCGACTGCTGAGCATGTATTTTCCAAAGCCGACCTGTAATCCATCATGCAGGACCATGCCGTTGCGCAACTCGAACGGTATGTCCTGATTCGGAAAGACCAGATCCCGCGATTGCCCTGCGTCGCTGCGGTCGACCAGATCCAGCACCTGGATCAACGGCCCGATGGACTGTCCGGGGCTCGCCGAAGTGTTCAGCAGACTTAACTGTCCAACAATCGTACTGGTCGACGGACTGTCCATGTAATAATCGAACTGCTGCACGCGAGCCGAGACTGTGCCCTGCACATTCGCCGCTTCCGCCATCATCGGTGCCAGAAACCCCAGCCACTCACCACTGAGCTCCGGTGTGACCTGCAGATTCTGAATGCGACTGCCCGATGCCAGTTGTACAAAATTGGTGTTCATGTCCCACTGCGGCATCACGTTGACTTCGCCGGTTCCCAACTCGCAACGGATGGGTTCTGTCCGCAACAGCCCGTTGTGCAACTCTACCACAACACCGCCTTCCCCCAACGCCAGGCCATACAGTCGACCGCCATCCCACGAAACACGGCCAGTCGCTTTTAGCGGCTTCAAACGATTGCTGTCACTGTTTGTTGTCGCGCCCGATGTCGACAAATAGCGCGCGACGTCTGTTTCGTTCCACAGGTTCGGGCACCCTTCCAGATGAAACACATCGCGGCGGACACCGGTCAACTGAATCTTTCGTTCCGGATCTGTCAGCAGTCTGGCTGTCAGTTTGTCCAGATCGTATTCCGTGTCTGCATCCAGACTCACCACCAGCAACCCGCTATTAACGCCCAGACTCCCGGAAACATTCGCGGTCAGTCCGGCAATCTCCACCAGCCCACGTTCAACCAGCGAGTGCCCGGTCTTTGAGTCCGCGACCAGATTGAGGTCAACTCGCCCCTGATCGATGACAAAAAAGAAATCATCAGCACCGGGTTGGCGACGTCCTGATTCGATCGGGCGAATCACCGCCTGCACCGTCATGTGCTGTGCCGGATCGGCGCCCAGTTTTGCTGTCACCGTCGAATCGTCCGACAACCACGTCGCGGAATGCCACGGCGCGATCAATGTCTTCAACGCTGGTGATGTTCCGTTGACGGAGATGCTACCCTGAAACATCTGTGTGATCGATGCGTTTGGAAACACCGTCAGTTGCTGACTTTTGACTTCGATTTCCTTCGACAGCAGGGACACGTCCGTCAACTGTATCGCGGCATCACTCATGCGAAGCGTGGCTTCCACCGCGACGTCGCTGGTCAGTCCTGGTCGAGGAATATCGATCAGCTGCTGAACATCCTGCCACAATCGATCCGGGTTCACTGTGCCGCTAACGATAAAACCATCCGCGATCGGATCAGCCGTGATTTCTCCAAAAGCACCAGTGATGCGGGCGCGGCTAACACTGGGGCCACCTGACTGCAAACTGCCAATCGCATCCAGACGCAGCGTCGAATCCAACGTCAGTCGCTTGCTGTCTCGAACGGCTTTGATGGGGGAATTCTGAGCCGCCAGCTGCCAGTGGAAACCGGACTGGTTGATCGCAAGCAGCGCGTCTTGTGAGGAATCCGCGGTTGCCTGCTGAACGCGACACGAAAACTGCAGTTCACCGGATTCCGCTTTCACACCTTCCGCGACACTCAGCGTTCGCGGCAGCATCTGAGACAGCCGGGCGAGATCAATTCGTCCTGAGAACTTCACATCACCGGGCTTGTTGTCTGCACCGGCAGCATCCTGAGCTGCCAGCATCACTTCGCCGGATCCCGACAGATCCAGCAGTGGCGAACGAATCTTCAGGTCGTTAACCATTAGTCCATCAGCCGCCAACGCGACGGCACCCTGAGCCGACACGGTCTCCAGATCAAGCGACTCTCCGGCAGCCCAGGCCGTGTTTCGCCAACGCACGTTTTCTCCCAACAGCTGCAGACGACCAGCAAAGCCATCGGAGTGACCATCTTCCAGAAGGTGCGCCTGCAGCCGACACGAAACTTCTCCGACGCAAACTGTCCCTGGTATCAGGCGTTGAATGAGCGGTTCCAGTTCGGCCAGTTTCAGTTGCCGAACTTCCAGCACCAGATTCTGCACACCGGGATTATCCGTCGCGGCAGAGATCTGCATTTTTAGTGATGGTTGAGTTTCATCTGACTGCAAGACTGCCATGTCAGTATCCGAGAACGGCATCAGTGGGCCGTCACCGGCCAACCGATCCAGCGCCGCAGCGATTCGTGGGTTCACTCCGCTTTCTCGTACCGCGTTGTCTTCATCGCTTACCAAAGAGACTGGCGCTCCTACGTCGGCAACCATGATGACGTTGGGAATGAGCTTGCTTTGATCGAGTGTTGAGAATGTGCCGTTGATATTGGAAATCGTCGTAAATAACGGCGATGGATGAGACCCGGTCGGGCTGTTGGACAACAATCGCACAATGCCGCCATTGATTGTGATTGACACCGGCATTGCAGGGCCGCTGTCCGTAGTATCGCTTTCACCAAAGACGCTGGTCAGAGTGTCTTCAACGTTCGTCCTTCCATCGCGAACGCGGACATTCAGCACCGGTTGGTTGATCACAATTTCGGCCCCGGCGCCCATTGATATCGCCAGTTTCCACAATGGCTGAGACGTTGTGAGGGATGCTGCTGTCATCACTGGAGCAGATTCGACGTTGTCGGTCGCTTCAGCGGACAGATCCTTCATGCGAATTTCAGTGAACTGTACCGGAGCCCACCAATGCGTGACGGCCGACTTGAACTCCACGGCTTTACTGAGTTTTGGATGCACGAAGTTCAGAGCCGACTTTTGACTGCCAGTCACCGTTAGCAGCGACGGCAAAAACACGATCGCCAGCACGAAGAATAACAGCCACCGATAACGACTCAGCAGGGACCGACGTTCTGTTGTGATGTTTGAGTCGACAGGTTTTTTAGACACGGTGGCGCCTCATTGGGTCGGAGTGCAAAACAGGTGTTCCTTGATGTTTATCGACCATTCAGGGCAGCAAATCAGCTATTGCCAGTAAACCTTTCCGCCGTGTTGGCACACCGGCAGCGCGGTTCCGCTGATCATGCGGCTCACGTGAAACGGTCACACAAGGCGGGCCAAGTCCTCCGGTCAGTGAAGATGTACCGGTCAAATGGTGTGCGGGATAAATCCGGGAGGTTCTGGACACCGCGCCAAGGGAAGGTCAATCAACTAAACTTGCAACTGATGCCAGAACAGCCTCCCAATCAGCGAGCCGTTCGTCCGTCGGTGCAAAACGTCGTCGCGGCTGATGATGCTGCGCTGCCATATGCCGAATTGCATTGCCGTACCAACTTCTCGTTTCTCGAAGGCGCATCTCATGCCGACGAACTTGTGGCGGCGGCAAAGGTGCACGGCTATCAAGCGATCGCAGTGACCGATCGGAATACCCTGTCCGGCGTTGTGCGAGCTCACGTGGCGGCCAAAGAAGCTGGCCTGAAACTGATCATCGGTGCAGAGATCGTTCCCGAGGACGCTGCCACGGTGCTACTGCTGGCCACAGATCGAACTGCCTATGGACAGTTATCGCAGCTCATCACAGTCGGCAGACGCCGCGCGACCAAGGGCGAGTGTCGCTTAAAGCTTGCCGACATCGTTGAACACCATCACGGGCTACTCTGTTGTGTTCCGTTGTCGACAGAATCGCAATTGCGTTATACCGGAAGTTATCAACCCGGCTTATCAACAGAAGTCACTGAAGAGGCTCTCACGAGATACCAACAGATTTTTGGCGACCGCTGCTACGCCCTCGCCGAACTCCATCACGGTCCCAACGACCTCACTCGACTAAATCGCTGGATCGGACTTTGCCAAAAGATCGGCGTGGCGATCGCCGCCGCCAATGATGTGCATTACCACAACACGGACCGCCGTCCAGTGCATGATGTACTGACGGCAATTCGGTGCAACAAAAACCTGCAGATGCTGGGACACGAACTGCATCCCAACGGCGAACGCTATATGAAGTCAACTCACGACCTGCTGCGTCTCTTCGACAACAGAACAGAGCTGTTGGAACGCACCATCGAAATCGCGGATCGCTGCCACTTTTCTCTGGACGAACTTCGCTACGAATATCCGGAAGAACTTGTTCCGGAAGGCACCACACCGCGACAGTATCTGATCGATTTAACGTGGCGTGGTGCAAGAATTCGCTACCCGGAAGGCGTTCCCGACAAGGTCAAAGACCTGATTCAGCACGAATTGCAGTTGATCTCGGAAATGAACTACGAAGCGTACTTTCTGACAGTCTACGATATCGTGCGGTTTGCTCGATCACGAGAAATCCTGTGCCAGGGCCGCGGTAGCGCCGCGAATTCAGTGGTCTGTTTCTGCCTCGGTGTGACATCTGTCGACCCCAATCGAATCGACGTCTTGTTCGAACGCTTCATAAGCAAAGAACGCGATGAAGCACCCGACATCGATGTCGACTTCGAACACGAACGCCGCGAAGAAGTTCTGCAGTACCTTTACAAACGTTATGGCCGCGACCGCGCTGCCATGACGGGCGTTGTGATCACCTACCGACCACGTTCTGCTGTCAGGGACGTTGCGAAGGCGTTGGCATTGTCCAACGACTGCGTCGACAAACTGGCCTCGCAACTGGAACACGTCGATCAGCCGGAACAAATGGCCGAACGCGTGCGCGCAGGAGGCATCGATCCAACGTCGCTGCTGGGACGCCGACTGATCAAGCTGGTGAAAACACTACTGGGTTTCCCGCGGCATCTTTCGCAACATGTCGGTGGCATGGTGATGTCGCAGGGATTGCTCAGTCAACTGGTCCCGATCGAAAACGCGGCGATGCTGAACCGCACCGTCATTCAGTGGGACAAAAACGATCTCGATGCTCTCGGACTGTTAAAGGTTGACTGCCTGTCGCTGGGAATGTTAAGCGCCATTCGCCGCTGTTTCGATTTTGTCAAACAGCAGCATGGCCATCAATTAACGCTGGCGAACGTGCCCGCTGAGGACCCCGCTGTCTACGACATGATCTGCGCAGCCGATACGGTGGGCGTGTTTCAGATCGAAAGTCGCGCGCAGATGAGCATGCTGCCCCGGCTGCGTCCGCGGACCTTTTACGACCTGGTTATCGAAGTCGCAATCGTCCGTCCCGGCCCGATTCAGGGCGACATGGTACACCCCTATTTACGACGGCGTTCGGGCGAAGAGGCAGTCGAGTATCCCAGCAAAGAAGTGCGGTCGGTGCTGCACAAAACGCTGGGCGTGCCGATTTTTCAGGAACAGGCCATGCGGCTCGCAATTGTCGCCGCTGGCTTTACACCGGGTGAAGCAGATCAACTGCGGCGAGCCATGGGCAAGTGGCGAAAGTCGGGCGTCATCGAACAGTTTCACCGCAAGCTGGTGCAGGGCATGCTGGCGAATGGCTACGACGGCGAGTTCGCCGAACGCGTGTTCAAGCAAATCAGCGGCTTCGGCGAATACGGCTTTCCCGAATCACACGCCGCCAGTTTCGCGCTGCTGGTTTATGTCTCGGCATGGCTAAAACGCTACCATCCGGCGGTGTTCTGCGCGGCACTCATCAATAGCCAGCCGATGGGGTTCTACGCGCCGGCACAGCTTGTGCGAGACGCTCGCGAGCACGGCGTTGATGTTAGTCCGGTCGATGTCAACTTCAGCAACTGGGACTGTACACTGGAAGCGAACACAAACCCAGGTGTCACAACGTCGTCGAAACACAACGACGAACAAGTTAGCCTTAGACTTGGTCTGCGACTGCTGCGAGGATTCTCGCAGGAACACGCGATCAGCATAGAAACGGCTCGCGCGGCGACTGGTCCGTTTCGGTCGTTCGACGACTTTTCTCGCCGTACGCAGCTGGGCCGAACAACATTACAATTGCTGTCGCGCGCCGATGCATTCGCTTCTCTGGATGTGAATCGTCGCGACGCACTGTGGAAGTCGATGCCCGTCCAGCAGGACATGCCACTGTTTAAAGACTTCTCGGGGCCTGTCGTGGACGAAGCCGATCCGCATCTGCCGCAGATGACCGGACAGGAAGACGTCGTCCAGGACTACACGACCGCCGGGCTGTCACTAAAAAAACACCCGGTGTCGTTTCTTCGTGAACAACTGACGCAACTCCGTGCAATTTCGGCGGCGGAACTGGCAGAACACACGCCCGATCGCCGCGTGAAAGTCGCTGGACTGGTCCTGATGCGGCAGAGGCCTCAGACCGCAAACGGCATCACGTTCATGACGCTGGAAGACGAAACGGGAATCGCCAACCTGGTTGTCTACCCGAATGTCTGGACACGTTTTCGCGCGACCGCCCGCTTTGCCAGCGTGCTGATGGCCTCTGGCAGATTACAGCGCGAAGGGGATATCATTCATATCGTGTGCGACCGCCTGGATGACGTGTCAGAAATGCTCGACAAGCTGGATTCGCGAGCGCGAAACTTTCGCTAGAGCAGTATAAGCACCCGCCCACAAATAAACGCACATATCAGTGACAGCCCCAGTCTGCAGGGCAAGGATAAGTCGCAGGTTATTATGTGCGAAAACATATAAGCGCCTGCTTACTTAATGTCGTGACCGGTACTCGCTCGCGGGACCAGGCTTTCTTCTATCGAAACGCGTTCCCGCGGCCACAAGTCAGCGTGATACGCTGTCGTGTCGTGCGCGTTAGGTTCGGTCGTTTTTTCGCTTTAAATCCCCGGAGAAAACCGAAAACCGCCGATCGCTGGAGCCTACGGGATTCCGTGCTACTATGC
Organism: uncultured Planctomycetaceae bacterium; assembly: GCA_937919915.1. Classification (GTDB taxonomy): domain Bacteria; phylum Planctomycetota; class Planctomycetia; order Planctomycetales; family Planctomycetaceae; genus Fuerstiella. Next base: position 14,039 of record CALFOL010000581.1, on the reverse strand, counting down.
GTAGTGTTCGCAGCGTCCTCCGCACAACCTCTAATAATTCGGCACCGATGAAACGTCCCCGAACCAAGCCATCGTTTCTGTTTCGGTTGATTGTTCCTGTCACGGTGGTCTTCATTCTGACCATTCTGTCACTGATCGCATCGCTGTTTGGCGACCCGGCCGCCCCGGTTGCCCAATGGCTGGAATCGAACGGGAACGCTCTGCTGTTTTGGGAATTCATTGCCATCCTGGTGATTGCTCTTGTGGCAATGACGGTCGATCGAGTGCGAACGTTGAGAGGCCTGGATGAAGAACCGCTTCTGGATGCCTCCGACACCGATGCAGCCATGACCGAAGCGAAAACGATTTGAACCTCGTACGCTGGCCACAAGCCCGCTGGGAAACGCGATCTTGCAGAACGGGAAAACATGACCGCCGCCATTAAGAAGAAAATTGACAGGCTCCGAAGCGAACTCGAACGGCACAACCGCCTGTACTATGTCGACGCCGCCCCGGAAATTCCTGACCGTGACTACGACCGCATGATGGCCGAGCTGCAGGATCTGGAGACGGAGCATCCCGAATACGACTCGCCCACCAGTCCATCACACAAAGTTGGTGGCGAACCGATCGCTGGCTTCGAGCAGTTCGAGCATCGCGTTCCGATGCTGTCGATCGACAACGCCTTCGAAGAACAGGAACTTGTCGACTGGGACGCGGGACTGCAGAATTCGTTCGAACGGGAAAAGCTGGAATACAGCGTTGAATACAAGATCGACGGTGTCGCCATGGCGTTGATCTACGAACACGGCGAACTCGTGCGAGCGGTCACGCGCGGCAACGGTGCTGTTGGCGACGACATCACCTCGAACGCGCGCATCGTGGGCGGTGTGCCGTTGAAGCTTGATACTTCCAAACCGCCAGCGGTGCTGGAAGTGCGCGGCGAAGTCATCATCCTGAACGAAACCTTTTCAAGGTTTCAGGCCGCGCAAGTTGCCGCGGGGGAAGAGCCATTTAAAAACCCTCGCAACGCTGCCGCTGGTGCCCTAAAACTTCTGGACCCTCGCGAAGCCAGAAAACGCAGCATCCGTTTTTTAGCTCACGGAGTCGGACATGTCGAAGGCATTGCCTGGAAGACGTACCTGGAATTTCTTGACTCCATCCGAAAAATGGGCTTGCCGATCACACCAAACGTCGGTAAGGCTTTCGGTTACAAGCAGTTGATGGAAGTCGTCAGTGAGATGATGGAAGGGGTCGCCTCACTGCCGTTTGAAGTCGACGGCATCGTGATCAAGTTGAACAACATCAACGAACGCGACAACCTGGGTACAACCTCGAAAAGCCCGCGCTGGGTTCGCGCCTATAAGTGGGAGCGTTACGAAGCCGAAACGAAGGTGAACAACATCGCCATTCAGGTAGGTAAAACCGGCACGCTGACGCCCGTCGCCGAACTTGACCCTGTCGAAATCGACAACACAACGGTGTCTCGAGCCAGTCTGCATAACCGCAACGAACTTGAACGTTTGGGTGTGATGATTGGCGACACCGTGCTGGTGGAGAAAGCCGGCAAGATTATTCCGCATGTACTTCGAGTGAACGAGGCAGTTCGTGACGGCAGCGAGAAGCCGTTTAGTTTTCCGAAGAAATGCCCGGAATGCAGTACCGCCGTTCAGCAGGATGAAGGCGGCGTGTACGTTCGCTGTCCGAATCCATCCTGCCCCGCTCAGTTGCTGCAGACGCTGATTTTTTTCGCATCTCGGCCTGCGATGGATATCGACGGCTTAGGCGAAAAGCTGGTTGCACAATTGCTGGAAGCAAAACTGATTGATGGCATTCCATCGTTGTATCGGCTGGCCGATCGTCGGAAAGAACTCGATCAGCTGGAACGATTAGGAGACAAGTCGATTGATCGCCTGCTGGCCGGAATCGAAGCGACGAAGAAACAGCCGCTGTGGCGTTTGCTGACCGGGATGAACATTCGCCACGTTGGCCAAAACAACGGTCAGGTTCTGGAACGTGCCTTCGGAACGGCGTCCGAGATTGCTCAGCAGACAGCGGAAGCCCTGGAGTCCGTGGACGAAATCGGCCCGACCATCGCGTTGGCCGTTCATCAGTTTTTCAGTTCAGACACAGGCAAGGCAATGTTGAGTGATCTGGAATCGGTCGGATTGAACCTGGGAAAACCGATCGATCGTTCCGCAGCCCCGTCACCGGAAGACATGAAGCTGAACGGAAAGACGGTTGTTGTCACTGGCACGTTGACGCAGCTTTCGCGCGAAGACGCGAAGCAACTTATTCGAGATCACGGTGGCAAGGCATCGGGGAGTGTTTCGAAAAAGACGGACCTGCTGGTCGCTGGAGAGCAAGCTGGCAGCAAGCTGGATAAAGCCAACGAGCTTGGCGTCAAAGTCCTGACTGAAGCGGAGTTCATAGCCTTTCTGGGAGTTCCGGGAGACGCTTCAGCTGCCGCTCCAGGACAGTTGTTTTAAATCAGGTTGTCTCGCAAGTCGTAGAAACCATTAGACCTCAAAAAGCAAAGACGTTGTGGCGATACAGAACACTCAACCGGAATCCGTTGTTGACCTGCTGTCAGCATTGATTGCCATTCCCAGCGTCAATCCCATGGGTCGCGACGTCACGGGCGAAATCTATTTCGAAGGTCGTGTCAGCGACTGGCTACAGGCTTTCTTCGAATCGGTTTCAGCTGACTGCGAACGCATTGAAGTTTCACCAGGCCGCGACAACGTCATCGCACGATTCGACAACGGTTCGGATGTCACGATTCTGCTCGACGTTCATCAGGACACCGTTCCCGTTGACGGCATGACGATTTCCCCCTTTGCACCGGTGATTAAGGGTGGAAAACTCTTCGGCCGCGGTGCGTGCGATGTGAAAGGTGGAATGGCGGCGATGCTGCACGCCTTTCGCCGGTTGATTCGTGAGCAACCGGCAGAAGCCGCAAACGTTGTGCTAAGCTGCACGTGTGACGAAGAATCGACCACCACAGGCATCAACGATCTTGTGCAATACTGGGGAGTGGCCAAAGGGAAGTCTCGGCTGCTGGCACAACGCCCAACGTTCGCTGTGATCGCCGAGCCAACGCTGCTGGATGTTGTTGTCGCACATCGAGGTGTGACTCGGTTCAAAATCCACACGGCAGGTCGAGCATGCCACAGCTCCGACCCAAGCCAGGGTGTGAACGCAATTTACCGGATGGCCAGGGTCGTCGAGGCGCTGGAGGAATACGCTGAACTGCTGACCAAAACCATTGCGCCGCATCCGCTTTGTGGCGGAGCGACGCTAAGCGTTGGGCTCATCTCAGGAGGCACCAGTGTGAACATCGTGCCGGACGAATGTGTGATCGAAATCGACCGACGAATCATCCCTGGCGAAGATCGTTCTGTAGTCGTCGACAGCATCCGGCAGTTCCTCGCAGAACGGGTTGATTTCGACATGCAGTTCGATGAACCATGGATCGAAAGTTCCCCGCTAACGGACTCAGATAACGAACAGCTCGCCCGTGCAATGCTGAATTGCGTTCAACAGGCAGACAAGACTCACGCGGCAATTGGAGTACCCTTCGGAACGCACGCGTCTCGAACGTGCGCAGCGGGCGTGCCATCAGTCGTCTTCGGACCAGGCTCCATCGACCAGGCTCACACCAAGGATGAGTTTGTAGAAATCGATCAGCTAAAAAAGGCGGCAGACGTTTATTTTCGTCTGTGCAGTGATGCAACTTTATTGCGATAACTGCGGTCGGCGACATCAGCGATGAGGGTTGATCGTGTTCGAAACAATCTTTGGGTAGCCGCAGTCCGATGAATTCACATTCGCGCGGCAGGCGCGCGGTGAATTATCGAAGGTAAACGCACTGAGTGATCAGTAGAGTCTGGTGTGGTCTTCTTCAACATGCTCACCGGCTCCACGCCGTGTGCGAAGGCCGCATTTGCTCACAGATTTCTGTTTTCCGATTCGGTACAGCAGCTCGGCCTGCCGTGTTGGATTCGCATGAGACAGAGAAAGCTTGTTCTGTGCTTGCGATCAATGCGTCACCCAATGTGGCACTCGATTTGTTGTGAGCTGGCACGTGCCGGACGCAATGTTCTGTTCAGGACATGGGTAACATATCCGGGAGACGAGGGGGTAATACGTTAAGCTGAGAACTCCTGACAAAACCCATGTTGCAGGGTACTGAAGCAGATGAGTGATTCTGCGATTTTGAGGAATGCGTGATGAATGTCTGGAGAACGATCAAGTCGAATTCTCAGCCGTCGAAAGTTGTGAATCCATCCGAGCGTTCGCTCGGACACCCAGCGATAAACCCCAAGTCCGCTTCCATGTTCTTGATTGCGGCGAGACAGATGTGGTTCAATGCCGCATTGACGAAGTTGATCTCGATGAGATCCGAATCATAGGCCCGATCTGCATACAGTTCGTCCGGTCGGCTGACAGGGTGACCAGGCTTGCCAGCGATCGGCGGAATGCCGTCGACCAGAGGAATCAACTGGGTGACATCACGGCGATTCGCACCGGCCAGCGTGTCAGTTTCCGGCGATCGAGCCTGGTTTTTCCGCCTCCTCCGACCGCTCGGATCGACGCGCTGTCCACTGTCGCGTAGTCCAGATCGATCAGGTCAGCCGCGCGAAGTTGATTCAGCAGCGTATGATGCAACTTGTCCCAGACACTTGCCTGTTGCCATTCCAGCAAGCGACGTCAACACGACATCCCGGACCCACAACCCATTTCCTGAGGCAACATGTCCCACGGAATGCCACTCTTCAGAACAAACAGAATACCCGTCAGCGCTTTGCGATTATCGATTCGTGAACGACCGCATTTCGGACTGGGTTTATGTTTCGGAATCATCGGTTCCAGGACCGCCCATAATTCGCCTGGCACGAATGGCTCTGCCATCTCACACCTCCTTGATTACCTGGACTCCAAATCCGTAATCACTCCTTCAATTGATTATCCACACGACGAATCAAACGTCCACAAATCTTTTGAACGCCAGACCGGTTTTGTTAGGCGTTCTTAGTCATTCTGCCCGCTGGTGACGCGTGATTGTCACCCGTCCGTTCGTCAGGATACGCTCCCAGATACAATCGGGGCAACGTGGTTGCTTCACCCGTGCCACACGATTCCCACAGCGCGAGCCACTTCCTCTTGAAACTCCGACCCTTTCTGGCTTTCCGGGCGACGTTTCTTGGCAGTTCGGCTCGAGCTTCCGCGGCGGACGGCCCGAGCTTTCCAAGTGATTCACGCAACCATTGCGGTGACCGATTGCCAATGACTCTGTGTTTGTCCATGATCCACGGTCGCAACCCGAATCATTCACAGAGTTGCTGCCTGAACGTCGACCGAATCGCCTTGCAACGCCTTCGGAATGCCCGCCTGGCAGCGGAAAGGCTGAATCGATGTCTGCAACTCAAAATAGTCGTCACCATCCGAGGCCGCGAATTCGTCCCTCCTACTCGTCCCGCATCCTCGAATTGCACTTTCTTGTGGAGTCCATGGGCGGATTCTGCACCCGTGTTGCGGTCACGGTTTTGTTGTGCGGATTGCTGGCATGTGCTGCGAAAGCGGCTCCCCGGGAATTCCCGGACGAGGGAGGAGTCACCGAAGATCTCCATCGTACTCGCCCCTCGTCTCTTGTCCTCGATGCGATTTTCGACGAAGCGATCCCTGGCGACAACGTTGCAGTCGTTCGAGACCGCGCGGCGGCAATGCCGGACGAAGAAGGCTTCGAGTATCTGGCCAGTTGAGTTCTGCCGTCGAACAGGCATTCCGCCATTCGCATGCATGGCGGTTTCACTCAGACGAACCCGTCGCCGGTGGCGTTTCGTCCGAGTCTGCAAAAGCGGCGGAATGGAGCGGAGCTGGTGTCGCCAGTCTTTGATCTGCTGCAGGTTGCCATGCACAGCGATCCACACCTCTGAGAGGTAACTTCGAGATTAACGGTGATGTCAGTGCCGACGGTGCCACAGAGATCTATGTCGCCGGACAACTGTTTGGACCCGAGGGAGTCCGTCCGTTTATCGACACCGGTACGTTCCAGCGCGGAGCGAAGGTGGAGCCACGAGATCCGGTGCCATGGGCAGGTGTGTGGTGTCGGTTTCGAGTCGTGGTTCAGGACGATGCGTGTACGATCTGGTTTCACGGACGAATGGTCCGCCAGATTGCGCTTTCCGAGCACTCGGATCCGTGGTTTGCCATTCGCAGCTGGTGGGGAAACGACGCTCAGTTCAGAAACGTCACCATCTCCGGGAGCCCCGTCGTTCCGGAGGCCGTCGTGATGTCCGCGGCGAAGGAGCTTCTCAACTGGTTGTCTTATCACAATACTTCGGTCGGCTATGAAACAGCCGCATGGCAACATATGGACGACGCCGACAGCACGGGACAGATTGTCGGTGCTCGATGGACCAGTTTGAAGGGGACAAACTCCGAAAGTCTGCTGCGCTATCACCGCCCGCTGGCCGAAGACGGGTCGGTGGAGTACGACTTCTTCTACGAACCCGGACTGGTTCATACACATCCCGCATTGGATCGGCTCACCTTTTTACTGCAACGCGATGGTGTGCGGATTCACTGGGTGACCGATGAAAAGTATGACCCCACGGTTGTTGAGCCGGGTAATTCCTTCGACGAATCACAGTATCAACGCGGTCCGAAAATGATTCCGCTCAACGTCGCGGACTGGAATCACGTCAAACTGTCTCTCACCGGCAACACCGCCTCACTGGAACTCAACGGGCACAAGATCTTTGAGCGAGAACTCAACCCCGGCAATCATCGAACATTCGGCCTGTTTCACTTTGTGGGCGAAGAAGAAGTCCGCGTCCGCAACGTGATTATGAGGGGCAACTGGCCACACGCGGTGCCGTCTCCGGCCGACCACATGCTGGCCGACAAACAGGTCCTGAAGCTCGATAAAAGCCGAGCAGCGTTGAAGGCGGTATTCGCACACAGCTTCGAACAAGGCGGATTGCCAGCGGAGTATTTTCGCTGGAACGACAGTCAAGCGGGCAGCATGCAGGTTCGCAGTGACGGTGTGTTGGCTGAAATGACAGCTTCCGGCAACTGGTCTTCGCGGGATCTGAAACTGCCGTTCGAACTACACGGAGACTTTGATGTGGAGGCGGCCTTCAGTGACCTGAAGTTTAATGGTGACGCGGAAGCCGGTATTCTATTGAACGTCAAGCTGAACGATACGCAACACATCATTCCGAGGATTGCCAGAATGCATGGACCGCGCGCACGTGAATCGTTACGTTCGTCGTGGTCCGAGATGAAGCAGGGGCAGCGAGTCTACGGCAATGGCGAAAACACGGCCAGCGAAGCACTTTCCGGCCGACTGCGAATAGCTCGTCGAGGCTCAACCATGTCCTTCCTGTTTGCTGAAGCGGATTCGTCGGTGTTTCAGCTGGTCGATGAACGGGAGTTCAATGCTGCGGAGACCACGGATGCGGGTGTTGATCTGCGCATCCTTTGCAACGGTCGCACATCCGGCAGCGTTGTCTGGAAGAGCGTTCGCATTGCCGCCGAGAAATTGATGTTCTATCCGCCGAAGGAGAGTGCGCCGGGGCGAACGCTGCATGTGCTATCGGTTGCTGATGGGACGGTCGAACGCGTAACCGATCCGCTGAATGGCCTCAAACACCTGGGTTCTGCGGAATGGTCGGCGGACGGCAAACAGCTCGTGTGCGACATGTCGATGGGCGGTACCGGGACCTCTCACATCATGATCATGAACGCGGACGGGACCGGTGCGAAGGATCTCGGCGCGGGCTGCATGCCCAGTCTGTCGCCTGATGGAAAGCAGCTGGTGTTCAGCCGCCCCGGCATTATGCGAATGAACACCGACGGCACCGCGCGGGAGCAGGTGGAAAGCGGCGGCTGGGGAACTCAGTGGTCACCAGACGGGAAATACATTGCCTGGGGCGCGGGAAACAACATCACTTTGCTGAACGTAAACACCAACGCCCGTCGTCAGCTGCTGACGGCGGAGCAGCAGACACAGATTCGTTCGATCTATTGGAATCTCGGCTGGTCTCACAACAGCAGGTCCATCGCATTCAAAGCCAGCACGCCGAATGGTGGTGCCGCAGTCGTCGTGGCGGATGTGGATTCGCCGGAAGGATTCAAATTCGCCTATACGGGAACCCTTCGCGTGAATGAAGATTTCACGTGGCACCCGGACGGTCGGCGAGTCGGCTTTTCTGTGCTTGACCCTTCCACCAATCTAATGCGGCTTGCGACTGTGAATCGCGACAAGGACGACGAGCCTGTGTCTGGCGTCCCGGCCGACTGGCAGACGTTCGACTGTGACTGGTCCCCGGACGGAAAGCAAATCGTCTTCAGTGCGCTCGTGCCACAGACTCCTGTGGAATGACCCGTTGCGGAAGTTGCCGACGAATGACAATCTCGGCTCAATCTGGCGACCCGCTGCATCCGGGGATCTTTCATCACGGCGTGAAACACCTCAATCTGATTTTCGGTCTTCGGGAATTCCGGAGCAGCGTGTGGCGTGCGAGTTCCCGCGGCTTCGACAAGTACGCGACGATCGAACGGCGTCACATCCCACGCTTTGCCTTCGATGTGCTGCAGGAACTTTTTCAAGCTGTTCCCGCCCGATCAAGTTTGAGCCCGTCCTGCAGCCACCATAGCATCGATTGGCAGTGGTCCAACGCTTTACGCATCGCTGCAATGGAGGATCTGGTCGACGGTTACGTCATGGCGCCAATGCTGCATCCAACGGCGAATTGTGGAAGCCGGGACGCGGTGACCTTGCCAAGTACTATCGGCAAGCTTTTCAGCCCACGCGTCGAAGAGTTTTTCGCCGACGAATTCCTCGTACTTCAACAGCACCCGCAACTCCTGCCACCATAAAGAATCCGGCTCGGCCAGTTCGACGGCATAACCGTGCTCAACGGCCAGAGCTGCGAATTCGCGAGTCTCTACATTCAATCCGTTACCTCGGTCCACAACGATGGGTGAGACGCCAGCGACAAGGGCCCCCTTCATGCGAGCCAGATTCCATCGTCTGGCTTCGGGCAAGAGGTCCTTGCTGAAATCAAAAGACGTGGAATCGGTTCCAGCCTGAGTGTAAAAGTACTCGTCGGTTTCCAGGACGACACCTTGTTCGCCCGCCAGTCGCTTCGCGCGGTGACTCTTGCCACACCCCGGCAGGCCTCGCATCAGATAGACGACGTTCTGTTGTTCGGAATTCTGCATAAGGCACAGTGTAATACCCTGCGGCTTGCCGAGACACACTGAGGAAAGCAAACAGAGAAACCTCGTTTAACCCGCCAATTCCGTCAGTTTGTCGAGGCGACAGGATACGAAACAGATACAGAACAAGACGGTAGAGGTGGCTTCGGCTGGAAAGACGAAAATTGGGTAGAAAGCTCCTGACTTGCATGGAAATGTTTCTACATAGTGCGATAGGCATTACGGTATCTACTCAGACACGCCTGCAATCGACCCCGGATTTATCGATCGCCGCTTACCAGTTCATCGACGAAACCAAACGAGATCGAGTGTTGCGCGGCGGCTCATTTTCACAGCAGAGAAACTCCCAATGTCTCACAGGAATTGTTGGCAAAACATTAGCCCGGAATTCGGTCTGCAGGAGAGGTTCCTGCGATCAATCACTTCGCGAACATGCCGCTCTTTTCATCTCCGCGTGACAGCAAGTATGCCAGCAAGTCGAGAACTTCATCCTGATTCAACGGCTTCAGCAAGTCCGCCGGCATGATCGACACCTTGGACGGCAACACTTCGTCGATGTCTGTCTTGGGGATATCAACGATCTTCGTGCTGTTTTCCGGATCGGTCAACACGCTGATCTGCTGGTCGTTCTCTGAGACGATCCGCCCCACGATGACTTTACCAGCACTCGTGGCGACAGTACTCGCACGGTACTGATCGCTGATCACTTTACTGGGCTCCATGATCGCTTCGGTCAGGGCTTCGATGTTAAACCGCCCTGCGAGTTGTGTCAGATCAGGCCCGGTGGCACCGCCGTCGCCGGCAAAGCGATGGCAGACAATGCAACGCGTGGCGGCGAACGCCTTTTTGCCGTTTTCGAAGTTGCGATTCTTCAAGCCGTCCTGGGCCAGAGCTCGAACTTCTTCCAGTGCCCATGCTTTGCCCGGACCGGTCGGTTTCGGTAATTCCGGAACAGCGTATGGCGTACGAGCGCCCGCAGCTTCAACCAGAACGCGATGATCAAACGGCGTCGCGTCCCACGCTTCGCCTTCAATGTTCTGCAGGAACTTTTTGAAGCTGTTGCCGCCGGACCACGTTTGAGCTCGCCCGAACCAGCGGTAATAGTCGGCACGCAATTCCGGCGTCCAGCCAGCCTTCGCGACTCGCAGACAGAACGCGTACCAAATTTGATTCTGGTCCGGCTGATTGGCAATCATCGCATTGATGTCGCGACCGTAGCCAGCGTTGCGAGTCAGCAGATCACCCATGTCGATGTTGTCTCGCTGTGGCGGTTGGTTGAGCAGTGCGACTGTCTTCGCAACGACCGTTGGCGAATTCAGGTAGACCAGCATCTGACAAAGTTCGCGGTTCAAGTCAGAGTCCGCTGCCGGAAAATAATCGATCAGGCGGGCGGAAAGAGCCTGCGCCGTTTCCGGTTTTGGTTCCCCGAGTCGGATCCATGTCAACGACATGGCTCTGAGGTAATTTTCCTTTTGCTCAAGCGTCAGCGATCCGAAATCCAGCTCGTTCAGGACCATAACAGCCACTTCATGAGCTGCTGATTTCCATCGAGCTAGATCTTTCTCATCGTTGCCCAATCTCGAAAGGCGGGAAACAGGAGTCTTTGCAAGAGACAGGACGACACCGATCTCCAGATCTGTTTGAGGAACGTCGTCGGGATCTCTGGCCGTGTGCTCCTTCGCCATTTCAAGCAGATCTTCAGTGCTGAACAGTGTGTTGAGCAGATCAGAATTGTAGAACGCATTTCGAACCGCCGTCTTCAGGAATCGGTCGCCCGACTCCAGCTCCTTACCGTCTCGAGCCGTGATAAGTTCACCAGCCATTTCGGACAAAGAAGTGGAATCATCGCCCCCAAATGAGTGGTGTTTTTCGAACTCCTGCCGATGCTCACGAGCATCGGCGAATTTCGTATCAACCGCCGAAACAGTCCCGGTTAGTTCGTCTCCGACGTAGGTGACTCGATACAACTCCGACTGTGCACCTCGCCCACCAATCGTAAAGTACAACGCACCATCCGGACCAGCAGCGCAGTCCGTCAGTGGCAGCGGAGTTCGCGAAACGAATTCTTCCTTCGTCGCCTTGTAACTGCTCAGATGCGGTTCTGTATGAATCGCGTACATCGTGCCGAACGTCCAGTCGCAGATGTACAGTGCCTTTTGATACTTCGCCGGAAACTTCAAGCCGTAGCCAAAGTCGACGCCCACCGGTGAACCTGGACCGATGTCGACCAGTGGCGGAAGACTGTCGAGATAGTATGTCGGCCACTTGCCCGTTCCACTGCGCCAGCCGAATTCACTGCCGCTGGTGGCATGCACGACACGCGTCGGACGATACCACGGACTGCCGACGTCCCATTCCATGTCCGCGTCGTAAGCGAACAATTCGCCGTCTGCATTAAAAGCCATGTCGTACGGGTTGCGATAGCCAACGCTCCAGATATCCCACGTCTTGCCGTCCGGATCGGTGCTGGCGATCCAGCCACCCGGAGCCAGCTTGCCGCGCGCATGTCCGTTCGCATCCCACATGCGTGGCAGCAAATGGTCTTCACCCCAGTTGGTTGGAATGCGGCTGCTGTAGTTTTTGTTGTCGTCTTCTTCGCCCGGATTGAACGGTGGATCTGTGTGATTACCCGCGATGACAAAAATTCGTTTGCCATCCGGCGAAAGACGAATCGAATGCGGTCCGTGTTCTCCACCACCACGAAACTCTTTCAGCTTCACGCACTCATCAAACTGATCGTCGCCATCCGTGTCGCGAGCTCGATAAAGCCCGCTGCCTGGTCCGCCGTTGCAGCAGAAGTAGAGGCTGTCGAAGGCCCACAGCATTCCGTGAGCACCCGAAGGTTGACATTCGCACTTAGAAAAATCCAGGCGTTCAACAACCGTCTCTCCGCTTTTCACAGCGGGCGGCGTGATGCGGCAAATCCCCAGATTCCCCTGATCGCTCGCCAGCAACCGGCCTTTGTTGTCGAAGGCAATGCAGACCCACGAACCAAGTTCTTCTTTCGGAACAGTAAAGAGTTTCTCAACCTGAAATCCTGGCAGGACTTCGAAGACTCCGCGAGGAACTCGGCCTGCCTGCTCGGACGCACCATCAAACACTTTCCCCCAGGGTCCGTCGCCGTAATCGCCGCGACCAGCTACTTTCTGATCGTCACCAACCGTCCAGTCGCCGCTGGTGACAACGTGACTCAGCTTGCCATCCGCTTCCTTCATCGCCAACTTTAGAACGAACGCCGCGATGCCGCCCTGGTTCGATACCTTCGCGGAAATCGTGTTCTTTCCAGCAGAAAGGTGCTTTGTCACGTCAGCCGACATCCCCTGTGCCCAGGCATCACTGGTCGCCACCTGTTTGCCATTAATGAACACCGTGCCCACGTTGTCGCACGACGCTTTCAGCCGCGCAGACTTCACATTTGCGGCGTTGAACGTCGTCTTCAGAACATAGTCGGACTGGTTATCGTCGCCCCATACCCACTGCGCATTCGGACCGCTATTGAATTCCAGATCTGAAATCTCAGATTTCAAATCCGTTTCTGGTGTTTCAGTTTCAGTGGATTCAACACCGCGTTCCACGGCTTCCTGCACTTCCACCTTCTGCGTGTACGTCGCTTTAGCAGTGATTAGCCGATCTTCCGGATTCTCCGTCAGCACCAATCCACGAAAACGATACTCCTGTGCCTGACCATTGCTATGCAGCTGCAGACCGATCGGAGACTCCTGTAACATCTCAGGCTTGTCAGTGAAATCAAAAACCTGCGTCCCGTTAGCGGCAAATCGAATGCGGTTGCCGATCACCAGAATCTCAATCAGATTCCAGTCGCCCTTCTTCTCCACCTGTGGTCCGGGTCCGCGGTCGACAACACGGTTGCGTCGATACGCATCCCAGATGCCCCAGTCGTGACAAAACATCAGCAGCGGGCCTTTGAAGCCATATGCGTTGTCGCCTTTGTCCGTAAAGCGTTCACCCAATGCACACACAGCGGAATGCATGGTCGAATACTCGTCGCCCATTGTCTGCTTGACTTCCAGCAGCAGCCGAAAGTTACGATAGCTTTTATCAGTGAATAGATACGTGCTGCTCGGAACCTGATTGTCGTTCGCCCCGCGAATCGTTCCATCAACAACGGACCAGCGATTTGCATCGCCCTGCCAGCCCGCAAGATCTTTACCGTTAAACAGTTGTTGCTTTCGCTGCGATTCCTGGGCAGAGAGCTTCTCAACGGTAGTGTCGAATGATGTTGAAACCTGCGCAAAAGCGGTTGACGGCAAGGCAAAAGCCAGGACGCCGAGCGTCACAAGGATGAATTGTTGCATGGTTTTCATTGCAAATTGGCAGGTGGGGTAGTGAAAGAATGAGGTGGGCAGAATGACAGCATAAATACCACTCCTCGCCAATGCGAGCGACCATGCTGGGGCGCAAACATTCATTCAACCGGAATAGCTTTCCTTGCTTCTTTGCGACGCACAATCGATCGGGGTGGGAAAAACCAGACCGACTCTGTAAATCTCCTCAACTTCGCCGGAAGCAGATGGCATCGTAATGACCAGAGCTTCCATTCCCCCCCCCCCACGGTTTGTTGAAACCCACAATGCCATATCCTGCCAGTTGGACACGCCGCCGTTCCGGATTCACACTGATCGAACTGTTGGTCGTTGTGGCCATTATCGCGATTCTGATTGCATTACTGCTGCCAGCCGTTCAGAACGCGCGAGAAGCAGCTCGCAGAACTCAGTGCCGGAATAACCTAAAGCAGGTTGGGCTCGCTCTCGCGAACTACCACGACGTCTACAAAATGCTGCCGCCCGCGATGATCAACCCCGGGCGAC
>CALFOL010000580.1 GCA_937919915.1 uncultured Planctomycetaceae bacterium | reverse complement strand
TGAACGATCAGTCTTACCGCCAAGTCGTTATCGATCATGAAAAAGGGCAGTACCTTGGCCATCCGACAACAGTGTTGCTGGAAGACGGAAAGACGATACTGTGTGTCTATCCGAAGGGGCACGGTCGAGGAGGCATTGTTTACAAACGCTCCAGCGACGGGGGCCTGACATGGAGCGACCGACTGCCGACGCCCGCCAGTTGGGCCACTTCACAAGAGGTTCCGACTCTGCATCGTGTCATCGGACCCGATGGAAAGAAACGAATCATTATGTTTTCCGGCCTGTATCCCTGCCGGATGGCGGTCACCGAAGATGACGGAAAAACGTGGTCGGAAATTGAACCGGTGGGCGATTGGGGTGGAATTGTGACGATGGGCTGCGTGACGGATTTGCACACCGGGGCCGGACACTACATGGCCATGTTTCACGACGACGGCCGATTCTTCACGGGCAAACCCGAGGACGTGAAGTCTCGCACATTCACACTATTCAGCACGAACTCAACAGACGGAGGGCTTACATGGCAGTTTCCGAAAGTCGTTGACAGGTCGTCCACACATCACCTCTGCGAACCGGGGATTGTGCGATCTCCCGACGGCAAACAGCTGGCGGTTTTGCTGCGAGAAAACAGTCGCAACAACAATTCGCAAATTATCTTCAGCAATGATGAAGGGACAAGCTGGACCAAACATCGAGATATGCCGGCGTCATTAAATGGAGACCGCCACACGGGCAAGTACCTTCCCGATGGTCGCCTGTTCATTTCGTTTCGCAGCCGTCAGCCGAAAGGCGTCATTAAACCAGAACACGAAGGCGACTGGGTTGCCTGGATCGGAACGTACGACGATCTGGTCAACGGAAAAGAAGGACAATATGTCGTCCGTCTGAAAGACAACAAGAAAGGTGCAGACTGTGCCTATCCCGGTGTCGAAGTTTTACCTGACGAAACAATCGTGACGACAACATACGGACACTGGTCCGCGAACCAGGAACCATACATCATGAGTATTCGTCTAAAGCTCGCGGAACTCGACGAAATGGCGAAGTAGCACCGGCGGATCCCAAGTCCGCAGGTCCGGTGCCCACGGACGAATCATGGCGAGTTGCGGTCAATCGTCCGCGCCTTAACGAAAAAGCTGATCGGTAAGTGAACGCGACGACTGCAGGCAGGTAGGCAATATCCGAAAAATCGCCGGGGTTCCTCTGGCGATACGACCGGAATTCTTCGTGGACTACTCCCTGGATTTCTTCTTTATTACCGACCTGTCTTTGAGAGTTTTAGCTTTGCTTCGGCGTGAACGGTGAACTCGGCCAGGTCCATGAAGGTATCCTTGTTCGTGTCCGCGCCCTTGAGGATTGCTTTCCAGTCTTTTCCGTTGTGCCTGTCGATACGAAAGGAAAAGGGACTTCGACTCGTCCAGCGTTCGGCCCAGAACGTCAGGTATCCCGATCTTTCCATTCCTCCCGCGACCTGCAGAGTGACGCTCGTCTTTTCGCCACCCGTCAACTGCAAACACTGTCTCCGGGTCTTCGCATGTTTGTCGTCGGTGATCGTTCTGCCATCGACTGACGTCCACGTGCCGATCGTCGTTTCGAGTTCATCGAATTGGCCCGCCGGCGCGGTTTCGAAACTCGTGCTGTTGCTGGTGTCAGGTTGAACCTGCCCCTGAACGCGGACAAAGCCGCAGATGGCAATCGTGGCAAAGAGCAGTCGAATAGATCGTCGCAGCATTAGAGCAGTTTACTTAAAGTCGTAACCGGTACTCGCTCGCGGGACCAGGCTTTCTTCTGTCGAAACGCGTCCCCGCGGCCACAAGTCAGCGTAATACGCTGTAGTCTCGCCTGTAAGAATTCATGACGGCAATTGGACTGACCATTTTGAGGTGTCAGGCCGCACATCGCCAGTGACATTGACGACGTTCTTCTTAACCAGCAACAGTCTTCGAAGGAACATGAACCAAGCCGCGGCAGCGGCTGCGCTGTAATTCGTTTCCGGGCCTACGTGACGTGCTCTTTGTCCGCGTTCGAAACTTCGTGTTCTACCTTCCTGCTACAGTCGACAAATGCCCAGCTGATTGCGCCGGCGAGGTAGATTCCTGAGAACACCAGCAGGACAAGCCCCCAGTTGGACGTCCATTCGAACAATTCGGCAACCAGAATCGGGCACGCCGCGGCGGCGAGGTTGCCGGTCATGTTCATCAGTCCGAAAACCTGAGGCACGTGGTCGCCTCCGATATCCATCGTGGCGCTGAAAGCACACGGACCGGCAAGAGCAGCGAACAAAGCTCCGGCAGCCAGCAGTCCAACGGCGACTGTCGTGCTTTCGACAAACCAGGCCGCCAGAATCAACATCGAGCAGCCGAACAGAAACGTGGATCCAACTCCGCTGCGACTGTAACGAAGGCTACCCGTGCGATTCAGAATCCAATCGGTCAGCCAGCCTCCAATGATGCAGCCGGCCATCATCCCCGAAAAAACGAGTGCCTGCAGATATCCCGAACCCACAACAGAGACGCCGCGTGTTGCCTGTAGAAATGTCGGGAACCAACTGGCGAAAAACATGTATCCAGCCCCTCGGCAGATCTGTTGTCCACACAGAAACCAGATCGCCGGGTTGGCGACAATGGCTCCCCACGGCGCAGACCTGTTTTCAGAACGGGAATGACTATCCTGCGGAATGGGACTAATCAACTGCAATTCGGCGGCGTTGACCGAAGGGTCATTCTGCGGACGATCGCGAAATCTCATCAGGAACGCGATGGCCCACACTACTCCGGGTAGCGCGTAGACAAGAAATACCCATCTCCACGGAACGTTCTCGATAAAGCGGCCAGTCAGGATGCTCGACGTGATGGCGCCGACCTGCATTCCCATCGTCAGAATCCCACAGGCAAAGGTACGGCGGGCCAGCGGAATCCAGTGAGAAATCGAATAACACGATGCCGGAAACAGCCCCGCCTGAGCAGCCCCCATGATCAACTGGGCCGTCAGCAGCAACCACAGTCCGGGCGCAAGTCCGATGCACAGCGTGGCCACAGATCCAGCGGCGGTGAACAGTACCATCGCCAGTTTGGCGCCGCGCCGGTGAGCCAATTCGCCGCCAGGAATTTGTAACAACGCGTAGCTCCAGAAGAACGTGCCCATAAACCAGCCGGACTGCCGGAGACTTAGACCAAGGTCTTCTCGGATGGTGCTTTCGGCAACGCTAACTGCGTTGCGAGTCAGATAGGCGATCGCCGCGGCCAGCGTCAGCCAGGCGACAACCTGGTAACGCACGTTAGTTGGTGCGGCATCCGGCTGCGATGCGAATCGAGCGTTCGGTGCGCCAGCCATCAGCTCGAACTTTGCAGAGAGGAAGCGGACAACTCATGCTGCAGCATTTCGAACAAGCGATCGACTTCCTGCTGAGTCTCTGAATCCAGTGACCAGGAGTTCGGCAAACGACGATGATCGGCAGCAAACAGGCCGCGTTTGACCATGAGATATTTTTCGATCGCCAGGAAGCCGTCCAATCCTGCCTGAAGTTCCAAAGCGACTAAACCGCAGATGGGAAAGTAAATGCGGTACGCTGTTGTTTCGTCGCCGGACTGCAAAGCGTTCCACAGAGCAACAATTCCATCCAGCAAATCAACGCCGGGCATCGTGCCGATGACTCCTCGTCGAAACGCATCGATCAGCAGATTACCGCCCGATCCGTCGAACATCTGAGCACGTCGGTCGCTGGAGTCCCGCAGGTCAGAGATATTCGGTCCGACAGGAGCTCCCTCCGGTTTGAACAGGATTTTCTCCGGGCCGAATTCATCCAGCAGTCGCACGTAAAACGACGTTGGAATCGACGCACCGACGTACGACGAAGCGTCCTGAACGATCAGCGGAATAGCAACGGCCTTCGCGAGCGAACCGAAGTATTGCCAAAGTGCGTCCTGCGGCAGTGCGGTCGAAATCGGGGGAATGGCCATGATGGCGCCACAACCGGAAGCTTCGGCAGACTTTGCGAATTCGACGGCCTGTTTTGTACTTTCCGCACCGACGCTGGCGACGACGACACCTCGATCGTTGGTCATCTTCACCATCAGTCGGTTGAAGTCGTTGCGTTCTGAAGTCGTGAGCCGCAGGATTTCGGACACCATTGCGGAGCAAACACCCTGAACACCCAAATCGAATGCCCAATCGATTTCTCGCTGCAGGCTGTCCTGGTCGATCTCATCGTTATTCGAAAACGGCGTATGCAGGATCGGCAGAACGCCTTCGAGTTTATATGACATGTTGTTCTCCGATGTGCGACCCATAACTTGTGAGCCGAACGCGCTAGCGTCGGGCCGACAGTTCAAACGTGCAGAAGCCCGCGGCTGGCGCCGGCGGCTCAACAATTTCAAACATTCAATCAAACAACCAGTTCTTCAATCGTTTTTGCCAGTGATTCTATCAGTCGTTCCAGCCCTCCGCGAGCAAACGGTGTCTGCCACACCTGGTACACGTCCGCATCATAGAGGTTTTCCGGCGGCAGATAACCGATGGTGCCGTTGATCAGATTCATGCAGACAATCGAATGATCTGGAAACCGGCGGCGCAATTCTGTTTGCAGTAAGGAATACGCTTCACAGCAACTTCCCACCAAGATCGCATCGCCGACAACCCAGACAGAAACCGGCACCGCAAACGTACTGCCGTCCCCAAGAGCCCTGCGGATATCGCGTTTGCGCCGCAGCCGTTCTTCGAGAGCGCGATCGTCACAGTGTATTCGCTGGCGTTCGAGCTCTTCCGCTGTCGGCCAGTCTTTTAAATCGAGATCGACAGTGCAATCGACAGCGTGTAGTTTTGCGGAGAGCTCAATTGGAGAATGCTTCCAAACGGCAAGCGGTGCCCCCGATTCCACGACTCCGTCGTAGGCCAGTTGCGTGCCGGGCGGTTCCATGTCGTGCAGCGTCGCCAACGTCGCATAGCCAAGTTGCTTGCCATGTCGATCTGCAACAGACGTGTCGCCGACGTATTGATGGCGCGGTGCCAGTTCTCCAGATGCTCCCTGCAGAAAGAACGCGGTTGCGGCGCTGGCCTGTTCGATGGTCTCACGCATAGCTCCGATGAAGTCAGGCGAGATGGATTCATTGTCCCATGCCAGAGTTGTCGGATGACACGCGTAGTTGGCGATGACAGCGCGTAGCTGGCCGTGTGAATCTGTCACGCGGCCGACAACAAGAGTCTTGTCGGCCGGTCGAGCGGGATTATATCCGCACACGATTCTCCCACTTTCCGGATCGGGAAGATCACGGTCAGCCGCCAGTTGACAGCTGCCTGCATGCCAGTCCAGCGAACCATCAAACGGGTTGCTCAACGCTTCCTGAATCGTTGCGACTGTCGATTGATAGACTGATTCCAGCCACGGATCCTGCATTTCGCTGCCGGCGAGCTGGCTATCCGATTTCATCAACGGAGCGGACGCGTGAGTATGAGTCAGCGCGAAGATCACCCGTGACGCGGGAAGCCCGATTTCGTTCAGCAGGCGTTCCTGAAATTCCTGAAACAGGCTGAACGGACGCCACCATCCCAGGTCGGCATCCACCAGTACCAACGGAGTGCCGTCTGGCTCAGCAAGCGTCAGAACGCTGAGATACAGCGGTCGATGAATCGACGACGCAACATCGTGTTTGGCAGCTCCCCAGTTGCGTGAATAGATCCCGACAGGCGCGGTAATTTCAGCGCGTGCCATGCCGATACGGCCAAAGAACCCACAGTGTCCTCGTGGAGGAGGTATGAGAGTCGTCATGGATTGTCCAGTACATCGGTTAAACAAACACGGTCGCCTTTCGCAATCGCAAAAGAGTGTAATTACGAGCACGACGCGCAAGCGAGTGAATCCAATTCGCCCCTCATTCATTCACTCACTTCCGCGTCGTGCTGATAAAACCTCACTTTATCTGGGCGAAAGACGACCAAATGCGAATAAAGAAAGGAACCACTACCAGTCGCCCACACTTCCGTCTCGATAGAAAACGCGTTGTGCCAGTTCCTGTTCGAACGGATGTTTGCGGACTTCGTCTTCGTTGATTTCGATGCCCAGTCCGGGCCGCGTATTCGGTGTAACAGTGCGAGTTGCGGGATCCACTGCAAAACCTTCCGATACAATATCATCTCGCCATGGAACATCGTTGTGAACAGATTCGCAGATGATGTAACTCGGCTGTGAGAACCCGAATTCCAGCGAAGCCGCTGTACTCACAGGTCCCTGAGGGTTGTGCGGCGCCAGAGCGATTCGATATGCGTCTGCTAAAGCGGCGATGCGTCGAGCTTCCGTGAAACCTCCGCAATGCGTCAGATCGAGCTGGCAAATGTCACAGCCGCGTGCGGCGAAGAGGTCTCGAAATGCGGCGAGGTGCGTCATGCGTTCGCCTGTCGCGATGGGAGTTGTTACCGCGGCATTAATCGTGGCCAGACCTTCGATCGACTCCGGCCAGCAGGGTTCTTCGAAGAAATACAATCCGTAAGGATCCAGTGCTTTGGCGAACTTCAACCCCATTGCCGGAGACGGGCGTGCATGGCAATCAACCATGATGTCTATGTTCTCTCCGACCGCGTCTCGCATTGCCGCCACGCATGCTTCCGCAGCCCGAATCGGTTGCAGGCCTTCAATCGGCATCGTGGGAGGAACCGCCATCGATTTGAAAGCAGTGAAGCCATCTTCGACCGCTTGCGTTGCCAATTCGCCAAAACGCTTCGCATTGTCGACCGGAGTTTCGTAGAAACTTTCGAGGTTCCCGCCACCAAGGTGACAGTAAAGCCGAATCGAATCACGCACGGCGCCGCCCCACAGATGATGGCACGGAACGCCGTGAATCTTTCCGGCAATGTCCCACAATGCGAGATCGATTCCGGCGATGGCGGTCGAACGGACGATCCCGTTGCCGTGCCAAAAATGCTGCCGCCACATCATTTGCCACAGATGTTCGATACGAGTGGGGTCTTCGCCGATCAGCAGTTGAGACACGTCTTCAATGGCCCCGACGACACTGCGCGTATGCCATTCCAACGTCGCTTCGCCCCACCCGATCAGTCCCGGCTGATCGGTCACCACTTTGACAAAGATCCAGTTCCGCATTCGAGCGTGACAAATAAGAGTTTCGATCGCGGTGATCTTCATGGTCGTTGCCGGGACTTCGTTGGGTGGTCGATTGTCGTTGAATAGTCGACCATACTATTCGGCGGGATGTGACATCGCTACCCCCAAACGAAAATCGCTGTAACCGCACGGCAGCGACCAATGGGAGCACTCCGGCGCAAAGGACTTCCCTCGTCTTGCCGCTCCCCCACGCCATCGCCCGCCGAGGTGTCTCGGCTAGAGGCGGTAGAGGAGAGTTTGGCGGTCGCCGTTCCAGGGATGAGTCGGGTCGTTGGTGTGTGTTGTGAGTTGAATGCCAGTGGGTGACAGTTTGGCCACCGTCCAGCCGGTGGTTGAGAGCTTTTTGTTGGCGACGTAGGAGATCGCCGGAGTGTTTAGAATGTGAATGCCTTCGTGCTGGGCATTGTTACGATCGTGAATA
Source organism: uncultured Planctomycetaceae bacterium (assembly GCA_937919915.1). Taxonomy (GTDB): domain Bacteria; phylum Planctomycetota; class Planctomycetia; order Planctomycetales; family Planctomycetaceae; genus Fuerstiella. Next base: position 3,442 of record CALFOL010000580.1, on the reverse strand, counting down.
TGTCCGTGGATGTAAGCTTTCACATGTGCACGCACTTTCAAGACGTCCCATAGTTCTGATGAATCAATGAGCCCTCCCGGAAAGTGATTCGGATCGCCACCGAGTCGTGGATTGTGGTGGGCAACGATGATGGCGGGGCGGTCAGCGTGTTCGTCCAGAGCCTTTGTGAGCCATGTGAGTTGTTGTTCGCCGATGGTGCCCTGAGTCACCATCGTTTCCTTCAGCGAATCGAGCAGGAAGAAATTGGCATGCGGCGTGGTGATCACGGAAATGTGCCGTGATTCGACGACGGGGGATTCCAACCGTTGTGCTTTCATCACGTTATAGAACGCATCACGATTGTCGTGATTGCCGAGCGTGACGTGAGTCGCGACTCCGGCCGACTGCAGCGGCGCGATCAGTTTTGCGAAGTGGACGTAGTCGCCTGGCTGGCCATCCTTGAGTGCCAGATCTCCGTTAATAATGACTGCGGCGGGGGTTTCAGAAGCGGCAATAATTTCTGCGACGACCTGTTTCAGGTTCATGGGAATGGAAGAATCCGGCGGATGCTTTTCACCAACGTGAGTGTCGTTCAGCAGATAAACGATATCGCCCCGGACGGGTTTCTCAGCTGATTGAACGGCGCGAGTTGAAAACGTCGCTAATACGGTCGCGGATGTCGCCAGAAACGTTCGGCGATCTGCGGTCAGATGGAACGGCATGCCTTTTCTTTCGTTTCGAATCGGGACAGCAAAGCCGATGCCTTGAATCTGAGCCGAAAAGGATTGAATTCGAATTCGTGTATCAAACCTCACAGGAATGTCCTGTGACTTCTCTGATGGTGCTGCACAGGATATCGAAATCACATGGTTTGGTCAGCACGCAACTGACTCCGTGCGTTGTCATCGCCTGAAACGCCTGAGCTGCTCCGACATTTCCACTGAGAATGATCCGCTTCGTCGACGCATATTTGCGTTTAATCCGTCCCAGAAATTCCAATCCGGAAACCCCGGGCATTCGGTTGTCACAGACAATCACATCCGCGGCGTTGCGTTCGAGCATGGCGTGCGCCTCGCCAGCCGAGATGGCGGTCAGGACTTGATAGCCTTCGTCAACCAGTCGGCGCTCAAGAGCGCTGAGCAGTCTGGCGTCATCATCAATAAGCAGAATTGTTTGTTGCGAGTTCATTCGAGTTTTCTGTTGAAGAAAAAAGAGTTGTTTCGGGACGCTGACGGTATCGATACTGACCCCTCCCTTGAGACGTCCCGCCAGGACAAAGTTTGCCAGACGTTCCTTCATAGAACTGGTCACCTCATGCCCTTGGCGACAAGCAGAGTGCCGCGTTGATCGAGAACGTCATTCGCGAGGATCATGCCTTCCTGTAGTTCGCAAACAGGAACCTCAGTCGCTTCGTGATCCGAGTGGGCGGAGATCAGCCGCTCCAGAGAATTCAGCATGCCGACTTCATAGAGGTCTGCGTTTCTTCGCAGTTTTTCCAAAGCGTCGTCGGAATTTCCCGAAGCCACTTCAGCTTCGTCGTAATCCAGTGCCAGCCGCAGAATATGAGCGCCGTCCTGCACTCGTTTCGTATTCGAATTCCTGTGGAAGTCCTCGCGTGAGAAGGCCTGACAGGCCACGATGTCAGCGACCGTTTCAAGTCGTGGGATGTTTCGTAACAGCCGCTGAGCTGCCTGCGGATGCCGTTGATAGACGGTCCGTTCCTCAACCGTCAGGACTCGACCCTTGGCGACCTTTTCCAGAATCTGATCCGGAACGGTGACATAACCCAACGGGTACAGCATCGCCGCAATTTCCAGCTCCCAGGCGTCTTCTATTTCCAGGTCGTGAGCCAAAGCGCTGACGACCCGCTGAACACGAGCTGCCTGGCCGAATGCGGTGGGGTTCACCAGGCCAAGAACTTCGCTGAGAACCTTGACCGCCCCCTTGAGCGTCCCTTCGACGAGCGATTGTTCGGCGGTCACCAGTTCGTACTGCCGGATTCCCGCCTGCAGCGCAGCCACCAGATCTCCGTTCTCCACGGGCTTTCCCAGGAATCGAAAGATGTTGCCGTCGTTGACGGCTTTGATTGTGGAGTTGAGATCCGCGAAGCCCGTCAGAATGATGCGTACGGAGTTTGGATGAATGCCCCGGACTCGTGCGAGAAACTCCACGCCGTTCATATTGGGCATCCGCATGTCCGAAACAATGACCGAATACGGACCCGCCTCGGCAACCAGTTCAAGGCCTTCTTCCGGACCGCAGGCTGTGCCCAGATCGTAGTCGTCGTCAAGCTGGCGACGGATTCCCTTCAGCAGCATTGGATCGTCATCGACGAATAAACTTTTGTTGCTCATTAGACTGCGACCTCTTCTCCGGCTGACAAACGTCCTGCCAGGCAGTAAACCTCTCGGACAGATTAAGTTGACGTAAGAATTCCATGCCGCGCTCGCTGTCTCCGCACCATGGCCCCGTGGTACCGGCCGTCGTGATCATGTTCGCCGCCACCACGGCTGTGAGAGCAGTGAACTCGGTTTCGTGTCTTGCTGCGGGCGTTTCATGGAAGGCGACGGCTTCTACTAATGTTCGTGGACGCCCCCACAACTGCAGCAGGTAGGCTCCGACGGCCGCGTGACTCGCTCCCAGAACTTCGATTTCCACTTCTGCAATGGAGCGTCCGCTTTCGGTGGCCTGCGAAATCACATCGGCGTAGGCTTCCGGCATTCCGCATGCCAACACCAGAATACCGAGATCCTGAAGCATGCCTGCGGTGAACGCTATGGACACCATGTCTTGATCACAGCCCTGTGAAGATGCAATGAGCCGCGCATTACCGGCGGCGGCAACGCAGCGTTGGAATACAGACTCAATTGAGAAACCGGAAATGGTAATATCGTCAAACTGCTTGAAGGCCCCGAAACACAGAACCAGCGATTTGATCGCCTCCATACCCAGCAGTGACGCCGCCTGCAGAGGAGACACGATTGGCGACCGCGCGGCAAATATGGCGGAATTCGTAATTTGCAGCACCTTGGCCGTCATGCCAGGGTCCTGGGCAATGAGTTCACCGATTCGCTGCACCGAACCGTCCGGAGATTCGATTTCGTCAACCACATTTTTGTACAGCGACGGAACGCTGGGCACCGTCGTGACACAGTTGACCAGTTTCTGAAGATGCTGCGAATGCAAAACGCCTCGTAGTTCGCAGGCTCGCGAGATAGTGGTGCGCAGTTTGTCTGTGTCACAAGGCTTCGAAAGGTATTGATGCATCAGGCTGACGGCGCGAAGAACGGATTCCTGATTCGCCTGTCCGGACAGCACAATGCGAACCATGTCCGGAAACAGAGCGCTGACCGTCGCCAGTAACTCCGGCCCGTCCATGCCAGGCATTCGCATATCCGTGACGACAACATCGAACTGTTCTACTCTGAGAATTTCCAGTGCCTCCGCGCCGCTCGTGGAAAAC
>CALFOL010000579.1 GCA_937919915.1 uncultured Planctomycetaceae bacterium | reverse complement strand
TTCACGAGTTCGTAGCTGTCTCGAGCCTGCTCGAAGTTCTTCCTGCGTCCCAGACAGGTCTTCAAGCTGTCCTGCAATGTCGCAACGATGCGTTCACGCTGCTGATTCTCAGGACGTGCCGCTTCGCGTTCCAGCCGACCGTTGATCTGCTCGATTTCGCGTTCAATGTTGTCGATCGTTGTTGTTTCGAAAAAGCGATTGAGCGAATGTTCGGTGTACAGCAGTTTCAGATACAACCACAGCAGTCGATCCAGTCCTTCCAGACGGGACTCAACCACAAATTCATCCGACTCTGCCCCCTGCGCGGCCTGATAGTTCTTTGTGATCGCTCGCATTTCCTGGCACTGTTCCATCAACAATTCATAGCGGCGCTGTGCACCACGCGGCAGCGAGCTTAGCATCAGCCTGGCGCGAGTCTTCGCTGCAGCAGCATCATCGGCCTTCAGCTTCTGATGCTCGTGCATATCCACATGCTGTCTGAATTTTTGATGAGTCCCCACGAAACCCAGCCAGGCGATTTCGGCGGCGGCCATCAATGGCAGCCCCACCTGCCACTGTCCGGAGACTGCTGTGAACGCAGCTCCGCCAGCAAGTCCCAGCAGGTTCCAGTGGTTGGTGAAGGCCGATTTGATGTATTTCCAGAGTTTCACAGGGCGATCATTATTGATTGAAGGAGCAACAGCTACACAGAAGCAGCATGACTGCCGGATTCCAGTTCTTCAAGGATATCACGTATCCGAAACACCGTCTGCTGAAATTGCTCTTCTCGCTGCATTTCCAGGGCTGGGCGATTGGGAGGTTCGACCTCAATCTGGTGCAGGAGTGTTCCCGGCGAACGACTTAAAATGAACACGCGATCGCCCAGATACACCGATTCTTCGATTGAATGCGTGACAAAGAAGACGGTGGCCTGAACTTCGTTCCATAACCCAACCAGCAGGTCCTGCATTTGCATCCGTGTATGAGGATCAAGCGCCCCAAACGGTTCATCCATCAGGATGATGCGAGGCCGCAGGATCAACGTTCTGGCAATAGCCACACGCTGACGCATACCACCAGATAATTCATGAGGATACTTTGCTGCGTCGGAATCGACGTCCAGGCCGACTTTGCTGATCCACTCGCGCGCCAACGCGTGCCGTTCGATCTTCGACACGCCGCGACACTCGAGCCCAAAGGCGACGTTGTCCAGCACGCTGCGATTGTCGAAACTGGTGTAGTCCTGAAACACCATGCCGCGATCCGGCCCGGGACCGAAGACCGGTTTTCCTTCCACAAGGACTTCTCCGGTTGTGCAGGGATGCTGCGGTTCCAGCCCGGCGATCATTCGCAGAATGGTGCTTTTGCCGCAACCACTGGGACCAAGAATCGAAATGAACTCCCCCTTGTCAGGCAAGTCCGGAATTTCAAACGAAACATCAGTCACCGCGGTAAACGCATCGGGACGTCCGGAGTTGTATGTCTTCCCTACGTTGCGAAATTCCACAACGTTCGACGATGATGAGTCACTTGTCATACTGAAAGATTCGTTTCTTCTGTGTATTGCCTTCAACAACCGAACGCGAGGTTCACGTGTAACGCCAGAGAACGATGTTTGGATCACTCGATCTACTAACGACAAATAATTCGTTGGTGTTTTGAAATCAGATTCACGGGAACATCGGCTTTCAGCCCCATGTTAGCATTCGGCCGACCGATCTACACGTCCACGTCCCGGCTTTCGGAAAAGCGACATCCGCCACTGCCTCGGGGGGACTGGCTCGCCTTTGGTCGATAAGCTCTTGCGGGATTTGACGCCCTATTTTGACCGGACATTGACCGAGGCTATGACAGACATCATCGAAGGCAGTATTTACGACTACCCAAAATACTACGATCTATTGTTCGGCTCGGACTGGAAGGCTGAGTTCGATTTTCTGCAGGCCTGTATCGAAAAACATGCCGCACGCAAAGTGAATCGGCTGTTTGAACCGGCCTGCGGAACGGGGCGTTTGCTGATTAAGCTGGCCAGGGCGGGCTACGAAGTTGGCGGCAACGACCTGAATGAGAAAGCGATCAAGTTCTGTAACGATCGCCTCCTGCGCAACGGCTTTGCAAAGTCGACCGTCGTCGGCGACATGGCAGATTTCAGGGTGAAGAAGAAGTTCGACGTAGCCTTCAACTTCATCAATACCTTTCGCCATCTTTCGACAGAAGCCGCTGCCGAAGCTCATCTGCACTGCATGGCAGCCGCACTAAACAAGGGGGGCTTCTACGCCCTGGGAATCAGCCTACTGCCCACTGACGCGGATCGTGAAGAAGAAGAAAGCTGGACAGCTCAACGCGGTCACCTGGCGATTACGTCTTACATGTGGTCCAAAGGCATCGATAAGAAGACGCGACTGGAAGGGCTGGGCATCACCCTGGACATCTACACGCCGACGCAACACAAACGAATTGTCGATCACATGGACTATCGAACCTACACTCAGAGACAGTTCAATTCGCTGCTGAAGAAAGTGTCGGAATTTGAAA
>CALFOL010000578.1 GCA_937919915.1 uncultured Planctomycetaceae bacterium | reverse complement strand
AGCGGCACCCCAAGACAAACTGGTTGAAACACCCACGCCGCTGGAGCCGGTGTGTAAGTTGATTGATCTGCACGAAATCAAAACCCTGAACGACTTGCTGACCAAGCTAAAGGACTTCGGTTTTACATACCCCGACTTTGTGCCTGCAGGCATGCAGAATGCAGAACAGATCAATCCGTTCCGCATCGAACGCGACGACCAGACAGTCCAGTTGACCAGTCTGCGTGGCGTTTGGCCAGCACTGCGTACTCTGGGCGAAAAAGGCCTGACACTGACGCGCTTCAAAGGTCTGGGAGAAATGAATTCCGAGGAACTCTGGGACACAAGTATGGATCCGGAAAAGCGAGTATTGCTGCAGATCAAGATGGAAGATGCTGCTGCTGCTGACGAGATCTTCCGGGTACTGATGGGCGACCACGTTGAACCTCGCCGAGAATTCATCGAGAAGCACGCCTTGGATGTCAAAGAACTTGACATTTGATCAGGGCCTTCCGTGACTCGAATGACAATATCCGGCCCCGGGAGAGGAATTTCTTAGCCGCGTTTTCTCGTGATTACCGGCATCGTCTGTTCGCCGGGAAATGATTTCGAAGCGTCCGTGCTGAATGGGAAACAGGACCGATCATCCTGTTGGGGCCACCAAAGCAGCGTCACTACCCGTTCGGTGCAAGGATAGTACAAGTTTCCCTGGCACGTGCTGTGGCGGCTGGCGACAACCGATCGCCACTTCGTGGCAGAATCGTATCCTTCCATCCTTTTCATAAACCTGCGAGTTTCGTTCGTCAAAATCCTTCACGGTGTTGCCGTCCGAGGGTTAAATTCCTTAATCGCATTTACTGACTCGCCCCGTCTCCATCGTCACGGAAAGAAAACTCACGTGTCTCAGTCCCCAAAGTCCCTGCCGACTTGTGTTCTGCTTATCACGCTGTGTTCTGGTATTTCGACCGCTCAACCACCGGGAGGACGCGATGGCGGCGAAGCCTCACTGAAGGAACCATTCAAAGGCATCACGTCTGGCGGAAACGTCGAACCGGGCTTATTCCGCATCGAGTCGACCGGCGTCACAACAGAACCGGTCCTGGCAGCGGCCAATGCGTTCCTTAACAAGCTCAGTGAAGATCAGGCGTTGAAGACCATGTTCCCCGTCGACGATATCGAATGGCGCAGCTGGGACAATCGCCACTTCTACAAACGTCGAGGGGTCGGCTTTGACGAAATGAACGCGGAACAGCGTGAACTGGCATTTGGTTTGTTGAAAGCCAGCCTAAGTGCCAAGGGACTGCAGCAGTCAAAAGACATCATGAAGCTCAACGGCACGTTGGCCGAACTCGCGAATAACTTCGATGAATATGGCGAGTGGCTGTACTGGATCACCATCATGGGCGATCCGTCTTCAACTAAGCCATGGGGTTGGCAGATTGATGGCCATCATCTGATCATCAACTATTTTGTACTGGGCGATCAGGTGGTGATGTCTCCGTTGTTTGTTGGCAGTGAACCCGTGCACGCAACCAGCGGCAAATTCAAGGGAACAATCGTCCTGCAGGACGAACAGGCGCGAGGGCTGGCGCTGATTCAGGCATTGAATGCAGAACAGCAGAAAGCCGCAATTCTGACGTCCAGAAAAACCGGAAACAACGCTTTGACTCAGGCATACAAAGACAATGTTGACCTCGACTACGCTGGCATTCCTGCGTCTGACCTGGATGAAAAGCAACAGGCTCTGTTATTGCATGTCATCGAAGGGTTTGTCGGCAACATCGCTGATGGTCACGCCAAAGTGAAGATGGACGAAGTCAAACAGTATCTGGATCGGACGTACTTCGCATGGATCGGTGGTACGACGGACAAAGACGTTTATTATTATCGAGTCCACAGTCCGGTCGTGCTGATTGAATTCGACCACGAGCGACGTGTGGCTCCGTTCCGTTCACAGGAACCCACCCGCGACCACATCCACGCGGTGTTGAGAACTCCGAACGGCAACGACTATGGCAAAGACCTGTTGCGTCAACACTACGAAAAGCATCACAAGTAGGTCACGCTGCTGCGGAG
>CALFOL010000577.1 GCA_937919915.1 uncultured Planctomycetaceae bacterium | reverse complement strand
TTACATGGCGTCGAATGAAAAGGCCGCGCTGCTGCCGATAAGTGGTGATCTGAAAACACGTTGGCCAGGATCCTTGGAAGAAACTCCCCTCCACATCTCCGACCACCATCGACATGTGATTATCGAAGGCCGCGCTCACTGCTATCACCTGCCACAATAGCGGCGTCTGACGTCTGCGTTTGCGCTCGTCGAAGCTGTCAGGCATTGAAACACCTTGCGACTTCCGATCATTGGGCTGAGTCTTTCGTGATGTGCTCTGACAGCCGCCGGGCAGGCCGACGCAGTTCATGTTTTGGGCAAATACCAGCACGATGCGCAAGCGAGTGAATCAGCAGGAACACTGCGAATTCACTCTCTCGTGCTTCGAGCTGGTCAAGTGCTCGGCTCTCCATCGTAAAACAATGAGTCGCCGCTGCACGCCAGGGAACAGATTGTGCCAGAGCGATCATTCCGTCGTTTTGCCAGGGCGCATAAAAACAGCCGAAGTACGAATGCTTCGGCTGCTGAATTGCGTGGCTGCGGTGTGCTATTTGATGTCCAGGGCGTAGTCCATGTTCGCTTCCTTGACCGTGACTTTCAGGCCGGAAGTCTTGGCGTCTTCAAACTGCGGTGGAAACTTGTTCGTCGTCTCCAATGCTTCGTCTGGCGCACCGTCATATGCTGGATCATCCTCTAGCACTCCACCGGAAGTGTCATCGGCAGCTTCAATTTTCACCACTGTCACAACATAATCCCCTGGAATGACGCCATCACCGGATTCATAGGTGGACATCACAAACTTGCCCTTGCTGTCCGTTTTCCCACTGGCACCGCTTCCGACTCCCACGGGATAAAAGGAAATCAAGGCATCCTGGATAGGTGAACCGTTCAATTTTGCGGTTCCACCGAACTCAACGCGATCCGGGCGTTCATCTGCCACCTCTGATCCGCCACAACCGGCTATTGCGAAAACACTTACAGCGAAAAGCAGGCCGCGAACTGATTTGAAGGGATTGATTGGATTTCTTTTCATTTTAGAAGGGCTTTCGTACATAAGAACTTCCAGTATAGCGATGAAATCGCTACGGTTCTGACAATTGACAACGGTGATCTTAAAGGATTGCTTTTGCCGATGTAACTGTGAGGCGTGGCCTTGTTTATGTTTTTTTGGTGATTTGAAAGGAAACGAAATGCAACGTGTAAGATTAAAGAAGGGCTTTACGCTCATTGAACTGCTGGTGGTAATCGCAATCATCGCAATTCTGATTGCTTTGTTGTTACCTGCTGTTCAACAGGCTCGCGAAGCCGCGCGTAGGACGCAATGTAAGAACAATATGAAGCAACTTGGACTTGCGTTGCATAACTACCACGATGTGTATGGCCGATTTCCATACCGAAAAGGTGGCGGTGTTACAATCCCAGGTGCAAGTGGCAACGCTCGTGGAAACGCAAACCGCCTCAGTGGCTACGTCGGACTACTCCCATACCTGGAACAAGCTCCACTGTTTGCAATAATTCAAGCTGGCGATCCTGCAGGCGGAATTCCAGTTGGAGGCCCTCCAGGCTGGGCTGGCTGGGGGCCATGGAACTCGCCGCTTAACATGCTGCTTTGTCCATCAGACGGTCGCGATGCGGACACTCGCCGAGCAAACAACTATATGTTTAACGTCGGTGACACCAGCAGAGGCGTTAACAATAACCGTCCAGTGCGAGGTATGTTTGGCTATCAAAATTGTGTGAGAATCCGCGACGTCACGGACGGAACCAGTAACACCCTTGCGATGAGTGAACACATTCGTTTCAACCGAGGCATAAATGCCGTGGGTGCACAGGAAGTTTCAGTTCGAATGGGACAGGCTACTGCCGTAGCAACGATCAATACGAATCCGGGCTCTTGCCTGGCCGTGGCTGATGGTGACTACTTTGTGACTGGCACCGTTGTTAAAGGGATGCGTGGGCGAGCCCTATGGGACGGACAGGCAGAACGCAACGGTTTCAACACAATCCTGGGACCGAACAAGCCTTCTTGCTCTCGGACGAACAACCCAAACGCAGATTCCAATGACTCGATTCTGCCGCCAAGCAGCTTCCATACTGGTGGAGTACAGGTACTGATGACTGATGGCTCCGCTAGGTTCATCAGTGACAACATTGATACTGGCAATCTGGCAGCAGTGACACCAGCTGCTGCCGCGAGTTCCCCAAGCCCCTATGGTGTTTGGGGGGCTTTGGGGACCAAGGCTGGAAGCGAAGTTATCGGAGAATTCTAAGGCTCATTGCAACTTGAATTGTCAAAACAGACGCCTCGGAAAACAGTTTTCCGGGGCGTCTTTTTTTATGCCGAAAGCAACCTGCGCCGGCCTCAGGGATCGTTGCATCAATGGAGAGACCAACTTGTATTTGCCCACAATCGGAAAAAAACAATGCAGGGGAATGAGTCTGCGAGCGACCATAAAACAGAATCCCTGAGTTGGCGATTGTTGATTCGAGCCGGAAATGTCACAAAATCCAGAGGAAACCGTAAGACGCACCTTGAACGGAATAGACGTCGTGTCTAAATCAAGTGAGGCGTTACTAAGACTACGGTACAAGCCAGCGATTGGTGAGAGCATTGTCATCGTTGTCCACTAAGGAAGGATCGTGACTGGGGCTTCCAGCCGCAGTCTGTATGCAGCGATTAAGCTGCGGCTGGAAACCCCAGCCACGGGAACTACAGCGGAAAAGCGAATGAGAACGCTGACAGTCACTTTCACGGTTTTGATTGCCTTATGTGCAGCTGATTTCCGATCCGCTTTCGCAGATTCCCGCGGCGATACGCTTGCCCGATGGCTGGACGTGCGAGGTCAGGAAGTTTGGGGTGAGCTTCCGCTACCCTGCGATGATCTGACGTTTGCTCGACGCGTGTATCTGGACGTGGTGGGGCGCGTTCCAGGCGTTTCGGAGATTCGTGACTTCGTTGACCTTGGAGATGATCGTCGCTCGGAGCTGATCAATCAACTGGTGTTCACGGAGGGCCAGCGAGCGGACAGCTACCGTCGCCTGAGCGCCAACAATTTCGCCCGGCACTGGCAGCGTGTGTTAGTTCCACCCGGCATCACAACCAACGGCACACCGGAAGAGCGAAAGTTCCTTGACGAATTTGGCCAGAAGTTTGCCGACAACGATTTCAGCATCCACCGCATCACAGCCGCCATTTGCAAATCGGCATGGTATCAGGCCGCAACGCTGGAAACGCCTGATACTACGGAAGTCAGCGACCCGGCAATGGCGGATTCGTTTACTCGGACACTAAAAGTGATCAGTCCGGATCAGGTCTTCGATTCGCTCGAACAGTCCTTGTTGTTGTCGGTGAGTCGCATCGATCCAACCTCGCCGCGCTGGACAGGCAGTCGCATGCAGATTGTTGGTCGGTTGAGCGAGACGATTGGGGCGACTCCTGAAGATTACGCGTCGGGAATCCCACAGGCGCTGATGCTGATGAATGGCCGGATTACCAGTGACGCCATCGATCTTGATCGCAGTCGCTTACTGCGCGCGGTTATCGAGTCACCGTTTTTTTAGTGACAGGGATCGAATCAAGACGCTGTATCTGGCAGTGCTGACACGTGAACCGACCGAAAGCGAATCCACGGCGCTGGACACGGTTCAGGGCCGAGTCAGTGGGCCGGAAGAAATGCTCACGGCACTCGGTCACCAAACGCTCGGCCGCTGGGAAACCCTGTCGCCTTCTCAATTGATTCCAGTCCGCGGCCTGTTGACCGCATGTGCCATCGGCCTGGTAACAGCGCTGATCGCGGGCGGTTTCTTTTCTGCAGGTGGCGATACCACCATTGCCATGCAACGGGCACTCGGCGCCGAAATACCGTACATAACCATAATCGTTCAGCCGCGCAACGATAGGATTCTGGAAGGCCTGCCGGTTGTTGTGTCGCTGGAGCTGGCGGGCCGCACAAATCGGGACGTGTTGCTGAGACATCGCAGCCTTCCGCTGTTGCCTGTGACTGATGCCGATGAAGAATATGAGATCGAGTGGACGGAAGTTGAACTCCTTCCGATCACACCGGAAGTTGGAGCAGCTGTCGATTCTCGCCGA
>CALFOL010000576.1 GCA_937919915.1 uncultured Planctomycetaceae bacterium | reverse complement strand
GGCGACGACACTCTTAATTCACAAATCACCAGCCACTTTGTCCCGGTGTTGGAATGCCCAACCGATACTGCTGCGGGCGAAATTTCTGCTTTTGCACCGGGGACAACACACGTGTATTCGCGACGAGCCGGGCGCAGGACGAGCTATCTGTTTTCAACAGGGCGCTTCACTGATTGGGACGTGACATGGAACGAAACCGCCTACGACATTCGTCGCGGTATGTTCGGTAACAATTCCTCAGCACGGATGCGAGACATGCGAGACGGGTCGTCGAACTCAATCGCCATCGGTGAGTCTCACGGTGGTGAGCAACGCAAAGTCAGTCCACACTTTGGGCCATGATGGGGCATGACCGGCAGCCATACTTGCTGCCATGGCCGAGTGGTAAGCGATAGTTCGACGTCTGTTGACTCGATCCACTTCACTGACACGCGATGGGGACTCAATGCCGCGTGGGATGCTTCAAAACGCAGCTACGCGTGGGTCTTCAACAGCGGTCACACCGGCGGCGGACAATTCCTGCTCGGCGACGGCTCCGTCCGATTCCTCAGCGATACCGTCGACTATCGCCTGTTCTGTCTTCTGAATTATATTCAGGATGGTCAGGCCATCGGTGAATTCTAAAGTGATGATTAACAAAAGAAATCTGGCGTCTGGGATCTTCGTTGTTTCCGCGTTGGTTTGCCTGGCGAAGCTGTTGACCAATGGTCAGGCCGATTCCGGCCCGGCTGTGGGCGGCTTTGTGTTTTTCGATGAAGAACCACTAGACGTCGCGATGCCCAGCCACATATCGTAAAAATCGGTCACGCGTCGGATCTCCTGACTGTGCTGGCCCGGAGATCGGGATTCATCCTGGACACAGAGGCTTTAGATCAATCGTTCGCAAAAACGCCCGATTATGCCGGGACACTGATTGGACTTGCGCGGCATGCCTCAGGTGCCGGAAAACTTGATCGGGCGATTGAACTTTGTCGTCAGGCCGTTGCTTCGACCGATCCGCCCGGCGCAGCCTACGTGGCTCTGGGAGAATATCTCCTGGCAGATGCTCGATCGGATGAGCTGGAGGAATGGAAGGCCACGTTACCGTCGGAAGCGTTTGACGTTGCCGAAACATGGCGAGTACTGGGCCACATGGCCGAGTCACGCGGGGAACAGCAGCAGGCGTTGCAGGCATTTCTGGAAGCAGCACAGCGCGGCCCGGAGTTGAAGGATGTCACTTATCGACTGATGCAGTTGTTGCAACAAGCCGACGACCAGGAAGCGGTCGCGATCTTTCAGAAAAGGCTGCTGCACACGCAAAAACTCGAGGCGATCGGGGAACGCGTGTTTTCTCAAAGGTCAAACGACGCTGAAACGCTGATGGATCTGATCGTACAGTTTGAACAGCTGGGCAGAGTCTGGGAAGCCATCGGCTGGAGCAGGCTTGCTCGGAAACAGTTTCCGAACGATGCGCAACTGATGAATCTCAATGCACGGCTGGAGCAAACGATTCCAGGCCAGCTGAAACTGGTATCAGACGAACGCAACGAGTCGTTTCTGGCGGGACTGGCATTGAATGCTCAGGGAACGGGCGAAGGCTGCATGGGAATTGCCATCGGAGACATCGATGAAGATCAGCAGGCAGATCTGCTGCTTACGAATGTTTACGGCGAAACAAACACGTTTTATCGAGCCATCGACGAAGAACATTTCATAGACGACACGACGCGTGTCGCACTGGAAAAAGATTCTCGCCTGGTGCTCGGATTCGGCACACAGTTCGTGGATATTAATCTGGACGGTCGATTCGAATTAATCGTTGCCAATGGTCATGTCGACGATCTAAGAGATCTCGGCAGGCCGTACGAGATGCCTGCTCAGATTTTTGATTTGCACGATGGAAAGTTTCGGCTGTGCCGTTCCGAGGACTCTGGTGAGTATTTTACCAACGACCACCTGGGACGTTCACTTGTGGTCCTGGACTGGAACGTGGATGGGCGACCGGACGCAGCCATTGGGCATCTTGTCGAACCGTATGCGCTGCTGACAAACACAACCGACGAAACGGGAAATTCGGCTTTCATCCGTTTGATCGGGACTCAGTCTCCACGCGATCCTGTCGGTGCGGTACTTGAATACATGATCGGAGACAAGCAATTGATCCGACATTTGACGGCTGGCGATGGTTATCATGCCAGTAATCAGCACGAAATCATTTTGGGTTGCGGTGCCAACAAAACGATTTCGAAGCTTCGTGTTCGCTGGCCTTCAGGTGATGTTCGGGTCATCGAAAATCTGACAGTGCCAGGGCGCTATACGATTTGTGAAAACGGTGGCTCTTTTCGCAGACCATGACAGCTGATGAGACACGGACGGCAAACGGGCAGTTGACGTTCGGTGATTTGGCGGCCCGAATCAATTCCTGATCCGGCGCCGAAAAAGACATCAAATTGTTAACAAATGCACAGCAACGAAGACGCATTTTGCCAAATAGGATTTTTGAATGACTGGACGCCGCCTCAGCTTATCATTAGCCTCTGGCCTCCAAACCCCACGGTACAATCACAGACGCCAATACATTGCCTGAATCAGATAAGACAACGCGACGAGATCTGCTGACGGGAGCCATTGCGGCGGCTACCGCGGCCACAGCTCTTGATGCAGAAGCAGTCCCAACACAGCCTGCGGACAACCCGTTGTTTCAACCAGAAAGTTACTGGTCGGAACGCATGAAGGCACCAGACGACGGCAAGAAGCTGGGCTGGTTCGTCGACACGCGGCGGTGTTTCGGATGCCATGCCTGCGAAGTCAGCTGCAAGGCCGAGAACGACGTCCCGCTGGGGCACTTTATTCGCCAAACGTTTACCAAAGACGTCGGCGAATATCCCAAAGTGGCTCGCGTGTTCATGCCGATGGCCTGCCAGCATTGCGAAGACGCTCCCTGCTTAAAGGCCTGTCCATGTGGAGCTCTGCACAAGGGGATCGGCGGTTCTGTACTCGTCGATTACGAAACGTGCTGCGGGCATGGCAGCTGTGTCGACGTCTGTCCCTACGGCGCGATCTACATGGATCCAGTCGCCAAGCAGGCGGTGAAATGCCACAACTGCTACCACCGGCTTGAACACGATATGGAACCGGCCTGCGTTCCCACCTGTCCCTCGGAAGCGCTGTATTTCGGCGACCTCAACGACGACGAATCACCAATCAGCATGGCTCTGGCGAACGCAAAAAAAGAATTCGGCGAACCGTCTCAGTTACGTCCGGAGAAAGGCACAAAACCACGGATGTGGTTTGCTGGCGACGGTGCTGTGGAGCTGGAAGACCGCGTTCCACGAGAAGGCGAATCGTATTCGCCAGCAGCGTACAATATTCATCAGTGGAAAGAAGCGGCAGACGCCAAACCGAAGGACAAGCCATGACAACGCAAACCGATCGCAGGAGTTTCCTGCGACTCGCTGCGGCTCTGGCAGGACTGTCAGGTGCGACGGCAGCGGCACGAAACGCCCCGCCTCAGCGGATTCCTCAGGGCATAGATCTGCCCAAGTGGAAAAAGATGCGCGGCATTCCGTACGAATCCGGACTGTTTGATCCGCCGGGCGTTTGTCGTCTGCCCGGACCGCTGGCCAAACGCAACTGGCCGGACATCAACAAGTACAAAGACACCCAACAAATTCCCGGAATGTGTCAGTTGTGCAGCACAGTGTGCGGCATCATCGGCCACGTCAAAGACGGCCGACTGCTGAAGATCGAGGGCAATCCCAACGACCCCAACAGCCGCGGCAAACTCTGCGCCCGCGGCCACGCGGGTCTCAACCATGTGTACCATCCCGAACGTCTGCTGTACCCGCTGCGGCGAGTCGGTAAACGTGGCGAAGGCAAGTGGAAACGCATTTCGTGGGATGAAGCTCTCGACGAAATCGCCGACCGCCTGAAAGCCGTCCGAGCAAGTGGTCGCCCGGAAGAATTCGCCTTTCATCAGGGACGACAGCGCAGCAAAGACGCGATCACCAGATTTCTCGACGCCTTCGGCACCAAAACACAGCTCAGTCATCGCTCGCTGTGTTCAGGAAACCGCCGCGCGGCGAACCTTACGTATCTGTGGGAAAGCGACTGGGACCTGAACGACGTTGAGCACACGAAGTACATTCTGAACTTCGGTTCCAACGCCTTCGAAGCTCATCAGGGCCACGTTTCGTTCGCTCAGCGAATTCAAAACGGGCGATTCAAAAACGGAGCCAAACTCGTCACCTTCGACGTGCGTCTATCCAACACTGCTGGCTGCAGCGACGAGTGGTTCGCGCCATACCCCGGCACCGACGGAGCGATCGCGCTGGCGATGGCTCATACGATTCTGAACAACAACCTGTACGACGCGGACTTCATGGAAACATGGACCAACGTCAGCGTGGAAGAACTTCGCGCGCACCTCAAAGAAAACACGCCCGCGTGGGCAGAAAGCGTCAGCGGGGTACCCGCCGCCGACATCGCGCGCGTCGCGACGGAATTCGCGAAAGCAGCGCCGACCTGCACAACGATGTGCAACCGCGGGTCGTCGGCGCATCTGAACGGTTACTACAACGACCGCGCCATCGGCCTGTTGAATGCAATCGTCGGCAACGTCGGCAAAAAAGGCGGCTGGTGCTGGTCACCGTGGAGCGGCGTGGATCCCGATTTTAAAACACCTGCGATGCCGGCCGCGGCGAAAACCTGGAGCATCCTGGAAGACCCGCCGGAATACCCGCTCGCCAACGTCTGGAACAGAATGCGTGTCGGCGAAATCGTGTATCTGTATCTGCTGCAGGATCGAGCTCGCCTGCAAATGTACATGACGTACAACCTGGATTCGCCGCTGACCTGGCCGGAAGAAGATCTCACCAAACAGGTGATGTGCGACGAAGAAAAGATCAGCTTCCACGTCTGCATCAATTGCTTCTACAACGAAACCGCTCACTACGCGGATCTCGTGCTGCCGTGGGCCACTTACCTGGAACGCTGGGACCTGGACGCTCGCGGCTCCTACAATTTGCGACCATACGTCGGCTTGCGAACGCCGATGATTAAGCCACTGGGTGAAGCACGCGACATCCGCGACTACTTCCCCGAGATCGCGAAACGCGTGGGTGGCGGTATGGAGAAAGCCTACGAATACGGCAGCGTCGAAGACTACATGCGAGAATGGGCGTCGAAGGTTCCGGTAAACCCGGAGACCGGAAAATCCGGACTCGACCGCCTGCTTGACGAAGGCGCATACGAAAACACGGATCGCGAACCGTTCTACGAAGCGTATCTGCAGTCAGTTCCTGCCGACCAATTGGAAGGTTCCGTCGTCGACGCCGACACTGGTCTTATCAGCAAAGACGGCAAGGGCGTTGGCATTAAAGTCGGCGACAAGATCTTCCGTGGCTTCAAGACACCCAGCCGCAAGATGGAAATCCGGAGCCTGTTCGTCAACAGGATCGCGAAGAACGAAGACTGCACGGCTCTGATTTCTGCCAGTGGAAGTAAGGCGTCCAATCGGCCGTCACAGCACGCGGGTCACAATTCCGAAGTCAGCGAACTGCCGATCTGGATTCAGCCGGAAGAACTCACCACCACGCGCGACGACGAACTGGTGATGACCAGCTTCAAGTGGAACGTGCACAACCACGGCCGCACGATGAATCTGAAATGGCTGGCGGAAATTGTTCACACCAACCCCGCGTGGATGAATCCGAAAACCGCTGCATCGTTTGGGCTGAAGGATGGCGACTGGATCGAACTGCTCAGCTTCCATTCCAAGCAATTGGAAACGCAAAGTGCTCACCTGAATCACACCGAAGAAATCGACGAAGCGACCGGTCGCCGAATCGTATCTCGCATGCGAGTGCCGATCGTGACGATGGAAGGTCTGCATCCGAAAGCGATTGCCATGAGCAACAGCTGCGGACATTCGCAGTACACGAATGTTGCTCAGGCGAAAAAATCCCGAGCGACCGACGACAAAACAGCCGGTATGGATACCGACGGCTACCGCGACCCGGACTGGGAACGCAACATGTGGTGGGAAGATCAAACGAACAACGACCCCGCCACCTGGAAACCCAATACCGGCAACGGCTGGAACCAAAATAAACTGCTCCCCATTGCCCCGGACCCCGTCACGGGCCAGCAGGCGTTCCACGGCACAATTGTTCGAGTCACAAAACTAGAGTAGACGTCATTGTCCCAGCTGTAGTCGAGTTGCCCCGAAACTCGTTCACCGTGAAGGGGGCATTGGCTGTCGAAAATGTCACCGAGCGGAAAAAGAGCCTTCTCCCGATACGGCCTGGTTTCGGAGAAACCAGGCTACAGCTGAACAGCACCATGAACCACGCACCCGAATTCGCTCCGGTCTATCAGTTCCTCGGCCACCTCTGGCTGCGCGAACTCGATGAAGCAACGTACGCACAGTGGCAAACAGTTCTCCCAACAATTCCCGGCGTGGAATCAACAGCCGCCGTCAGCGAAGATCTCGAAACTCTGCACATCGAATACTGCCGCCTGTTTATTGGTCCCAAAGACCATCTGCCACCATATCAATCGGTTTGGCAAACAGGACAACTGGGTGGCCCCGCCTGCATTTCGATGGAACGATATCTGAAGACGTCCGGCTACGAACATCACAATCCCGGCCATGACACGCCCCCCGATCATCTCGGCCTGCAGTTGCAGTTCTACAGCTGGTTGCTGCAGCAATCCGCCACAGACGAAACGGAAGCCAGCGAAGTCCTGCAGGAATTCCAGAGCGCTCATCTCACGTGGCCAGTGGAATTTCTATCGCGAGTCACTGTGGCGGCAGAGGCCAGCTTCTATCAACAGCTGGCATCCACAACACTGCAGCTGTTGTCCGCTGCTGCAGACTGACGCCTGTCTTACCCTTTCAGCTTCACGTCCTGCAATTCGAAATCAACGGTTTTCGATTCCGTCGGCAATTCGGATCCTGCTGTCTTACTTCTACAGCGTATTACGCTGACTCTCATCGTCCACGACCATAGAAAGCACCGGACGTTTCTCCAGAACGGTCTGTCAGAATGCCGCGAAGATCAAGTGAGCTGTCGTCAACAGTACCGAAAACGCAAACCGGTGATAGAATGGCGGACTGAAACAGATTTTCAACCTCAGTCAGGAAACTCAAAGAACATGATCACCGTCGGCATGAACTACCACGTCATCGAAGGCAAGCAGCTGGATTTTGAAGAAAAGTTTGCCGCCGTCATCGGCGCGCTGAACGCTGCTGAAGGTCATACCAGCTCCACACTTTGGAAGGATGTGGCTGATGGCGCCTCTTACCTGATCACCAGTGAGTGGACAGAAGAAGCGGCCTTTACGGAATTCATTCGCAGCGACGCGTTCCGTGCTGTGACCAACTGGGGCAAAGAGCAGATCCTGTCAGGCCGCCCACAGCATAAGATCTACAAGAGCTAAAACGCTTTATGTTTTCCTGCCGTCGTAGCTGCCGTCGCCAGAGGGCGGATCTGCCGTACGGACCGCATTCCGGCACGCAGCTACAAACGGACGACAGCATTTGCTCTGACAAACGCACGGCCTATGAATTTCCCTTCTTACGCTGCCTGCAGAATGGAGATTCTACGCAGCGCTCTGTCCGGATATTATTTCGGGGCGATTTCCAGGCTACAGCGAATTTCGCTGACTTGTGGCCGCGGAGGACGCGTTTCGTCGTGCGTGAACCGGTTCCCGTGAGCCAGCACCGTTCACAACAATAAGCAAACTGCTCTAAGCTAAGCGGCTCGCAAGGTGCGTGAATTCTGAGTGAAGCTTTGCCAGCGGCGGACTTCTGCGATGTCCGGCGGCGTACTGCTGCGGACGATACGTTCACCGTCTTCTGTAACAGCGAATTCGAGAACTCTTGCCAACAGCTCGTCAGCATCGGCGTCCCGGAGTTCTTCCGGACGCGTGATTCCGACGGCTACCAGCAATTGAGCATCGTGGCCTCGTAGTCCCGGCACACGGCACGTCAGCACAGATTGTTGCTGCCAGGCATTGAAGATTTCGAAAGAAATCCAGCGTTCATCCAATTGATCAGTCGCGTCGTCTGGATTCGCGTTGACCAGTTGTTCGACCGTGTGAATTTCGATCTGATGCAGGCGCCCCGCCGTTTTAGGTCCGATTGATGGGGCGTCCACAACCGGGCTGTCGAGTTCCAGGTAGAACCGCGGCGGTCGCGGTGCTGACGCCTGGCGCTTTATCTTTGTGACGTGTGGGGCATCTTCTGGCTGCCATTTTGATCCAGCTTTACGAACCGGGACGCGGTCGAGCTCCTGCACGGGAACCCCCAGCACTTCTTCCGCATAGGCCGCTCGCACAATACTGTCGTCTTCCGGAAGTGTTTCGATGACTTTGCCAGTGGCCTGCAGCTCGTCCCGGATCGCAGCCACAATGTCGCGGTCTTTGCGATCTGCCAGTTTACGAGTGATCCAGAACAGTGGCGTTGACAATCCTGACAGGACAGTCGCAACGGTAATTTTTCGTTTGGGCGGTTCAACGGCCGCTTCCATAATTGCCTGATCAATCACATACGCAATCGCTTTGATCGACCAACCCAGTAAGGTTGAAATGCTCGCCCGCGAAACATCGTCGAAGCCTTCGTCGGGCTTGTCGCGTCCAATCGCAGGATCGTAGTGGTCGATCAGGACGTCATAATGACCATGCGCGACCTTCGCGCCTTCGGTGATCAGCAGCGGCAGCCAGTCTTCGGAAGCAGGGGATTCCGGCGGCCTCCAGTTCTGCAGAACTCGGGCGGCTTCATGAGTATAAACCAGTTTCTGATAGATCTTTGCCGTGTCCCATTCGATAAATTTGTGAACCTGCGCTTCGTCTTCTGTCTGGCCGGTGTGCAGTGGCATCAACGGGCCTGTTACGTAATGCGTCAGCACGCCCGCACGTCAGCACGCCCGCACGTCAGCACGCCCGCACGTCAGCACGCCCGCACAATAAACGGCGCGCACAATAAACGGCGCGCGGCCAGTCTTTGGCTTTGAGTTGTTCGACCAGTCGCCCATACCACAGTTCCGCCGCTGACACAGCGCCGCCCCAGAAGTTATCTGAAACGTGCAGGACGTGATTACGAAAGTCTTTGAACTTTTTGTCCGGTGCTTTCGCGCCGTCTATGAAGAGTTCGATTTCTGTCAGGAACAGTCGACACCAATCCTCAGAATGCTCCGCTCGTAAATAGCGCAATGCGTCCATCGCCAGCATGTGGTGAGTGCTGGTGCATTTCTGAGCGTAGAGGACTCGGAACAGCAGATTCATAACCGGACATATCACGATCGTGACGCGGCGGCAAAGTGGCTGGCTGTAGAGTGAGATGTTTTCGACAACGGAACAAGCCGAGTCACGGCTCGCATTCCGCTGCGGATCATCGCTCTGGCAGAATGTCCTGATCCCCGTCATCGGTGAACGATATCATCACCGAACGGCTGCAATGCCTGCCGGACTTCGGAGCGAATGAAAGCCGTGTGCCACTGGCTCCGCCAGTGCTTGTGCTCTGCAGGCGGTGCTACCGCACACGAAGCCCGGCGGGCAACGCTTCTCCGAAGATCTGGCTGGCTTCGTCAGATTCCAGCGAGCCGACTTCGCGCACGAGATCAATCAAATGCTGTCGCGTTTTGCCGCGTTGAAGCTCCTGCACCACACCGCTGCGAATCGCATCGCTGATGTCTCGATAGCGGTCGCCGGTCCGGCGAGCCATCTGCATCAGTGCCAGTTGCGTTACGGGATCGCTGCAGTCGGCGATGTCGATCAGCCGTTCGATCCAGCGTTCAACCACATCTGCAGGCAGCACACTGTTCAGCGGACCGTACACCGGAACACGTGCTGCGACGCGTCCCAAAGCCCATGTCAGTGCTGGCTGAATCGCTTCGAATTTCTTCCTCGGTAAAAAATCCAGAATAATATTTCCGAGTTCCTGGTGAGTCCGTCGGTCGAGCAATTCCAGGGAACCCAGCATGCGCCAGATTTCGGACGCTTCATGATTATTCGACGCGTACTTACCAGCTTTGCCTGTGCCGGTCGTCATCTGCCGATGCTGCTGACGAATCAACGCCAGAATCGGCGAGGCCAGTTCGTTCTGCTGTCCAGCGTTCAGCCCGCCGGCAATCCGGCGACTTAAGATCCGCCATTCTGCAACCGCATCTGCGGTCTGATGAGCCAGCTTGCCACGGACGGCAGCCCAGGTTTCTGCAACACGCCAATCATCGGCCGCCATGCCGTACCCCGGGCGCAGAGAATAACCGAGCAGATTCAACCAGCGAGTTTCGTGGCTCGGGCTCTTTCTGCGAGCAGACTCATTCTGCATCAGAGTGCTCCACAGACTACGCAACAACGATGGCGGCCAGTCGGCTTTGTTCTGATCGAGCGCTGAGGACAGGTTCTTCATCAACGCCGACGGTTTTTCCGTGGCGTCCGGACCGTAGACATTCAGGACAACGTGAGCCGCTGTTTCGATCAGCTCCTGATCCACGATCCCGCTTTGCTCTGCCGTTCCTGTATGAGCGTCACGATCTGTTTCGGTCGCACTGCGAACGTCGAATTGCAGTTGCCAGCGACGAGAATCGTCTACCTGGTTGCACCAGACTTCCAGTGTTCCAATTTCTGTCAGACGTGCCGACAAGGTTGCCTGAATGGTGCTCTGTTCGTTCTTCCTGCGTGACTGCAGCGTGGTACGAATCGGCGGCAACGAAGACATTTGTTCGGGATCGACATCTACCAGTTGCGATGGTTTATCTGTCAGACGCGTACTGGAAACGTAGATCGGGAACTCCACCGGTTCGCCCGTTCGGACTTCAAATTCACGATCGATGGCATTCGTATCTCCACCTTCAGCACCCGCGGGAACAAGACACATCGCCGCTGGTTGGCCGTCTTTTTCGACGCCAACGTAATACGTTCGCGCCAAACCAGCGACGATACGGATCCCCACGCCGCGGCGCACCATGCCGAAGTAAGCTGCTCCGCGAGCCACTGCCAGATCCAGCCGATCGTTGTCGAGCACCTGCGGCGACCAGTCGTCACCGAACCACGAATTCAGCACACTCAGCAGGCGTTGCTTCAGGACTTCTGAGGCAAAGAAACCGCCATTAAACAGAATGATGTCCGGTCGTGCAGAAGTTGCCTCACTGCCGGATTGATGAGCCTGCAAAAACGTTGCGAGGTACTTTGTGATCGCAGCATCAGCGGCAAACGGCAGACCGAATTCCTGAAACCCCGATTGACGGCGTGCCGGTTGGTCATGCAGTGTGGCTGCCGGCAAAAACCCGTCGATCAACAGCTGGCGAACTTCTTCACGCGTGACTTCCACCTGCAGACTGCCGCCGATCAGCTTCGAACCAGCCCCCGGCAACGATACGGTAAACGATTCGGGTGCGTCATCGCCCAGCAGCACTTCCTTGACGTGGCGGCACGTCGGCACCAGCACGCTGAACTGACGCGGTTCCAGTTTACCATCGCCTTTTAACCTGCGTTCGATGAAATGCGCCAGCGCCAGGTCCAGGTTGTCGCCGCCCAGGATCAGGTGGTCTCCCACGGCAACACGATGAAACTGCAGCCGTTCATCATCAGCTGGTCGCACATTGATCAGGGTGAAGTCTGATGTCCCGCCGCCAATGTCACAGATCAGGATCTTCTGTCCCGCTGCGACGTGTCGTTCCCAATCGTCACGGTGCGCGTTCACCCAGGAGTAGAAGGCGGCCTGGGGTTCTTCGATCAACATGATCTTCGGAAGTCCCGCCAGCCGCGCGGCGTTGACCGTCAGTTCACGAGCGACTTCATCAAAAGAAGCCGGAATCGTCAGCGTGACGTCTTGCCCAGCCAACGGGGCGTTGGGGAAACCCGCGTCCCATGCTTCTCGAATATGCTGCAGATACCGTGCACTCGCCTGTACAGGTGACAGTGATTCAGCATCGGCCGCTCCATGCCAGGGCAGCATCGCTGACTTACGGTCGACGCCAGAATGACAAAGCCACGACTTGGCGGATTCGATCAGCCGACCCGCCACCATCCGACCATGATCGCGTGCATAAGCGCCAACGGCATAGGTGCGATCGAACGTCTTCCAGGGCAGTGTCAGAGCATCAGCGAAAGATTCCCCGGCCGCGGGTTCGTAGTGAAACGATGGCAGCGTTGATCGAGATTCCACCTGTCCTGGTGCAACCAATTGGGCGATATCGAAGTGGCGAATTTCGGAATCCGATTCCTGCGTGTCCAGATAGCACACGGCACAGTTGGTCGTGCCAAGATCGATGCCGACCACAAAGCGGCTGCGGGGACCGTCTGGATTGCTGTCAGTGTTAATCACGGATTCGGTCGTTCGTCAGGGCTCTTGCAGAAATAAGTTGATCAATAGCGTCAGGGAAAAAACGGAAATTTCAAATCTATACGTCGGCATCATCGCGGACACTGAATTCGAGCTTCCATCGGGCATCTGATTCTGTGTGCACGCACCACAATTCAAAGATACCCAGTTCGTTGATTTTTGATTCGAAGCGGACCGGCACATAGTCGTCTTCCATGCCGTCCGTCTTTGTTAACTCCGCCTCCATCGAATCGGTTTCGACAAGCTCGTCTTCAGACCAATGCTGCAGACGCTGTCCGGGTTGATCCTTTCGGACTACAGAACTGAAGAAACGAAACGTGGCTCGTTCACCAACGACCAAGCCGATGCCATCGCCGGGAACATCAGTCTGGCTGCCTTCTTCCATACCATGCGGCACGACGCAGAGTGCGCTCAACGGTCGCGGAGCACCGGGAATCGCCAGCCCCGCGGTTTCGATGCCAATGTAGTATGACCGAGCCGCACCGCCGCGAATTCGGATGCCCCCATTGTGCTTGTTCCATGCATAGAACGCTGCACCGCGAGCCACCGCGTAGTCCAGATCACGATTGCCATCCAGCTCACGGGGTGCGTCTGCAAACCAGTCTGCCATTTGCTGCAGCAGGCGGGCCTTCAACTTCGCGGCTTTGAAGACGCCACCATTGAACAACACATGAGACGGCTGAGCGGAAGCAGATCCTTCGTTCGCATTTCTGGCCAAAAATGCAGCCAGATGCTTTGTGACGGCGGTTTCTGTTTCGAACGGCAGGCCCAGTTCCTGAAAGCCAGACGACCGTTGGCGAGTCGGCTTATCGGACAACTGGCAGGCCGCAAAGAAACCGTTCACCAGCAAATCGCTGACGGCTTCTCGGTTCACGTCGACCGCGACAGTGCCGCCAATCAGTCGGCTGCTGCGACCTGGAATCGCGACCGGAAATGTCTCCGGACCGTCTTCGGCCAACAGCGCTTCTTTGGCCGCGCGACACGCGTGCCACAGCGAAACCGACTGCCAGGGATCCAGGTCGATGTTCTTCTGTTCTTTAAACAGTTGCGAAACATAAAACGCCAAAGTCAGGTCCATGTTGTCGCCGCCAACCAACAGGTGATCGCCGACCGCTCGCCGGCGAAGCTGCAACTCACCCATTTCGTCGACCACATCCACCAGCGTCAGGTCGGTGGTCCCACCGCCAACATCGCAGACCAGCAACTGGTTCCCGGCCTGCAATTGCTTACGCCAGTGATCGCCCTGATTGTCCAGCCAGGCGTACGTTGCTGCCTGAGGTTCTTCGATCAGGACCAGCGACTCAGGCAGGCCGGCAGCCAGCGCGGCTTCGCGCGTTAATTCGCGGGCACTGGCATCGAATGACGCAGGAACAGTCAGCACAACGTGTTGGTCGGCAATCGGCGAATCAGGAAACTCGCCTTTCCAGGCAGCGACCAGATGTTCCAGGTACCTTCGCGACACGGTCACGGGCGACAGCTTTTGGACGTCATCCGGCGTGTTCCAGGGAAGAATGGCGCCGTGGCGGTCAACCTTGCTGTGGCACAACCATGACTTCGCGGCACTGATGGTCCGTTGCGGAAGGTCTGCCGATTGCCGGCGAGCAACTTCGCCGACCGCGTAAGTCCGCGCCTGTTCCCATGGAAGGTTCCACGTACCGCTTTCTGCATCGCTGCTCATGCCAAGATGCAGAAACGACGGCAGTGATTTTTTCTGGTCGATCGTGTTGGGTGCCACCAACTGCAGTATGTCCAGCAGTTGCACGTCCGCTTTCTCGGCGGTCAGATTCGCATAAGCCAACACACAGTTGGTTGTGCCGAGATCGATTCCGATTGCGAAGTCCGCTGTCATGAGCCTTTTACTTCAACTTCTGCCGGGGCAATCACTAACGCGCTGTCGCCGGCGCCTGTCCATTTTGGCAAATCGCATTTGGTGGCCCGCCAGCCATGATGCATCAGTTCACCGCTGTCGGGACGTCTGTCGCCGACGTTCCCCGTGAATTTGTACTGCCCCGCATCGGCATCGCCCGGCACGTTCACAGTGCTGCCTTCCACGCCGTCCAGCAACGGCTGAATCGCGAACATACGATCAAGCACATCGTTCGTCATGCGATGCACGTCTCGAACAGCAGCACCGATTTGAGCATCCGAATAGTCGCCGATCGGTTCTTTGAAAAAATCCAGCAATCGAGCCTCACGCTGCAGCGTTGCCAGCAGCGTGACAGCATCGCTGCGCACCGGCTTCGGTGGCTCAACGGGCTTTCGTTCCGCTGGTACGTGTGCGATCGCAGGAGCCGCACCAATCGTGGCAACCTGTTTCGCAAACGCGCCGCTAAACAGAACTTTTAATGCTAATCCGATGCGCCCCATGCGATCTGACTTTCCTGCTGTGACTTTGTGGTTTGTGCCCGGAGGCAGACGGCGGCTGGAAGCCCCAGCCACGGTGCTGATGCACTACAGCGTATTACGCTGACCTGTGGCGGCGGCGAACGGTTTTCGACAGCAACTCGCCTGCTCCCACAAGCCCGACGCATTCACACGTTTAAGTAAACCGCTCTAGTCCTTCGAACTGCTGGAACTACCCGAATCCGATGCCTTGCTCGACGAATCAGACTTTGATTCCGTCTTCGTTTCCGCCTTTGATTCCGTCTTCGTTTCGTTCGCCTTTGATTCCGCCTTGGCGCCCTTCTTATAATTCTCGCTACGATAGTCGGTCTGGTAGAATCCGGTGCCTTTGAAAATGATGCCGCCGCCGGCGCTGATCATGCGTTCTGCTTTTTTCTTCCTGCAGGACGGACACTTCTCCATGGGCTTCGAGGTAATCGATTCGAACTCTTCCCATTTGTGCTCACATGCAGAACAGCGATATTCGTAGGTTGGCATTGGACGGCGACTCTTATGAAAAATTGAGTGTTGTTAGGATCCGTATCGAATAAGCTGGAACTGCCTGTCGCTACTCAGAAGCTGCATCGTCTGCTGCTTCAATAGTCTCTGCTGCTGCTGGTGGCGCTGGCGGAAGACACGACACCATGACTTTGGCCGGTCGCAGCACGCGATCATAAATCCTGTAGCCCGCTTCGATGACCTGCAACACCGTCATTGGTTCATGATCCGCTGACGGAATCTGGGTGAGCGCTTCGTGGAAGTTCGCATCGAAGGCCTCGCCCTCCGGGTGCATCAGTTCACACGAATTGGCTTTCAACGCTTCGGAAAACTGCTGAGACACCATCTTGATGCCGTTGATCAGGCCCTGAGTGTCACCCGTCTGTTCCGCGACAGCGATTGCGCGCTGAAGATTGTCGATCCCCGGCAGCATACTGCGAATTACGGGTATTGACGAATACTTCATCGCATCCATCGCTTCACGTTGAGTTCGGCGGCGAAAATTTTCGAGCTCCGCCTGAGAACGCAGAATACGATCGCGCAGCTCGGCATTTTCCGCCTGCAGATTCCGAAGTTCGTCCTCCACAGCGGGGGCTTCCGCCAGAGGCTCTTCGAATTGCCCGAAGTTCTCGGCCGCCTGATCTTCGGCTGTGTTCTCGTTGTTCTCGTTGTTCTCTTCTGTGCTCATATCTGACTCACAATAATTACATTTCGGGACAGGCAGTAGCTGAGCCCCTGTGGATTTGCATTATTAAGCGTGGTTACTCGTCGTCTCCACCAAAGAAACTCTTGACGTGATCAAAAAATGATGTCCGCTGAGGCATGACGTCCGCTTCTTCCAGTTCTGCCAGCTCACGCAGCAGTTTTTCCTGCTTCGCGCCAACTTTTTTAGGGACCTCAATCTGGAATTCCAGCAACAGGTCACCAACGCTGTGGCGGCCGTTGGGATCAGGCATTCCCTTATGACGAAGTCGAGTAATCGCGCCGGGTTGCGTGCCAGATTTCACCGTTAGTGTTTCGCGCCCGGTCAGCGTGGGCACTTCGATTTCCGCCCCGAGTGCTGCCTGAGAATAGGAAATCGGCACACGACACAACAGATCCTGACCGTCACGCTTGAACAGAGGATGTTCTTTGACTTTAAAGTTCACGTGCAGGTCACCACGCGGGCCACCTTTGACGCCAGCTTCGCCCTCGCCACGAATCGGCATCTGCATGCCATTGTCTACACCGCCGGGAATGTTGATTTCGAGCGTCGTCGTTTTCATCCTGCGGCCGCTGCCGGAACAGTCGTTACAAAGGTCTTTGATTGTTTTCCCTTCGCCTTTGCACGCAGGGCACGTCGTTTGAACTCGAAAGAATCCCTGCGACTGAATCACCTGTCCATGACCGCCGCATGTGCTGCAATTGATTGCCTGACTGCCCGCTTTGCCACCAGATCCATCACAGGTTTCGCAGGTTTCCCGCCGTGACACTTCCAGTTCTCGCGTACATCCGGATGCGGCTTCGGGAAGTTCCAGGACGATCGTGGTTTCCAGCGAAGCACCCTTCCGAGCTCCACTGCGACCGCGGCTTCTTCCGCCACCACCGAAGCCAAACCCTTCAAAGATATCCCCGAATGCGCTGAAGATATCGTTGACGTCATTGAATCCGCCCCCGCCGCTTCGACCCGCCGCACCCTGCACACCAGCATGGCCGAACTGATCGTAGCGAGAGCGTTTCGTTGCGTCGCTGAGGATGCCAAATGCATCTGAGGCTTCCTTGAACTTCTCAACGGCTTCTTCATCCCCCTGGTTGCGGTCAGGGTGATATTTGATTGCGAGTTTCTTGTAGGCCTTCTTGATCTCACCGTCAGACGCCGTGCGTGTCACGCTGAGAACTTCGTAGTAGCAAGTCTGAGTTGCCATCGTCACTTCCGGTCCGTGCTTGAGCTGTCGATTGTCTTTGATACTGAACGTTCTCACCCTGTGGCGTCAGCGAGGTTCAGTATCGTCCTGTCTTATGAAAAACGGGGCACCAAAGTTGGTGCCCCGTTGTTTGTTATCCTGTGTCGACTGTCGCCGTGAGGCCGCCTGTCAGTCGACGCGAATACGTTTGATCAGGTAATCAAACTATCTGACAGCACCAGCGACTTTCGCTTTGGCACCACCATCTGCATCGTCAGTACGAGTAATCAGAACCTGAGTCGTCAACATCAACCCGGAGATTGACGCTGCGTGAGACAGTGCACTGCGAACAACTTTTGCTGGGTCGAGAATCCCGGCCTTCAGCATGTCGGTGTACTCGCCAGTAGCCGCATTAAAGCCTTCGGCACCCTTGAGCTGACGAACTTCGTCTGCGACGACGGCACCGTCCATGCCGCAGTTAGCAGCAATCTGACGAATAGGAGCCGTCAGGGCCCTGGCGATGATCTGACAGCCGAGAGCTTCGTCGCCTTCCAGCTTCATCTTCTCAACAGCTTCGACAGCTCGCAGCAACGCAACACCACCGCCAGGCAAAATGCCTTCTTCGACAGCCGCACGTGTCGCGTGCAGGGCGTCTTCCATACGAGCCTTGGTCTGCTTCATTTCTGTTTCGGTTGCTGCACCTACAGAAATCACGGCAACACCACCAGTTAGCTTCGCAAGTCGTTCCTGGAACTTCTCACGATCGTAATCGCTGTCTGTCTTTTCGATGTGATCACGAATCTGCTGCACTCGCGTCTTGATCGTAGCGACATCGCCAGCACCGTCGATGATCGTCGTGCTGTCTTTAGCGATTTCGACCTTGCGGGCTGAACCCAGTTGAGCCAGTTCGACTGAGTCGAGTTTAATACCGAGGTCTTCTGAAATCAGAGTTCCACCGGTCAACACAGCCATGTCGCCCAGCATTGCTTTGCGGCGATCACCGAAGCCCGGTGCTTTGACAGCACAGATCTTCAGGATGCCACGCAGCTTGTTGATGACAAGTGCTGTCAAAGCTTCGCTGTCGACGTCTTCAGCGACGATCAGCAGTGGCTTGCCAGTCTGGGCAACTTTTTCCAGCAACGGCACAAGGTCCCGCAGGCTGGAGACCTTCTTTTCGAACAGCAGAATCATGCAGTCTTCCATGACACATTTCATATCTTCGGCACTAGTGACGAAGTATGGTGAAATGTAGCCCTTGTCGAACTGCATGCCTTCGGCGAATTCCAGCGTTGTGTCGTTGGCTTTGCCTTCTTCAACAGTGATGACGCCGTCACGGCCAACGCGTTCCATAGCATCAGCGATCATGTCGCCGATAGCACGGTCGTTGTTGGCAGAAATGGCACCCACCTGTGCAACCTGCTCTTTGGAATTCACAGGTTGGGCCATCTTTTCGATGCTCTCCAATGCGACTTCCACAGCCTTGTCGATGCCTCGACGAACGACGGTTGGGTTTGCACCCAGAGAAATGCCACGCAGGCCTTCCTGAAAGATCGCTCGAGCCAGCACGGTTGCGGTTGTGGTTCCATCGCCAGCAATATCGCTGGTTTTGCTGGCCACTTCGTTCATCAGCTTGGCACCCATGTGTTCGTATGGGTCGTCGAGCTCGACTTCTTTACTTACTGTCACGCCGTCTTTGGTGACGACTGGATTGCCGAAGCTTTTGTCAATGATCACGTTGCGACCTGTTGGCCCCATCGTGACAGCAACAGCCTTCGCCAGAGTTTCAATCCCACTCTGCAGTTTCAGACGAGCCGGGTCGTCGAACAAAAGTTGTTTTGCCATTATTTAAATCCCTTCGGGAGTTTTCAGTTTTTGGTATTCAGTGTTCAGTTCAATCTGCAGCCGGCAAGTCTTCTGTCTTCAGTCTGCTTTTCTGCGATCGACTGAAAACGGAAAACGGCCAACTGAAAACTCAGCGACTACACAACCTTTGCCAGGATGTCGCTTTCGCGAAGAATCTTGACTTCTTCGCCGTCAACTTCGATCTCTGTTCCGCCGTATTTGCCAAACAGAACTTTGTCACCAACAGCAACGCTTAGAGACGCTCGTTCGCCGCTGTCAAGCAGGCGGCCTGGACCAACAGCAAGGACAGTTCCGCGCTGTTGTTTTTCTTTGGCGGCGTCAGGCAGGACAATTCCGCCAGCAGTGGTTTCTTCAGCTTCATCAGCTTTGACTACAACGCGGTCGTCAAGAGGATTGATTTTCATCGTGGATACACTCCGTATTGAATTAATTGTGTTTATAGAACGCCGCGTCAACGCGACATCTGAATCTGGATACAGCGAGGTTCCCGGTACGGCGTACCGGGAACCGCAGCGCAGTTGACTTACATCATGCCGGGCATGCCGCCCATGCCTCCCATACCGCCACCCATTCCGCCCATTCCACCCATGCCGTCATGGTCATGGTGATGATCGTCGCCGCCAGCTTCTTCTTTGGCTGGCTCTTCGACAATAATACAGTCGGTGGTGAGCAGCAAAGCAGCCACACTTGTGGCGTTTTGCAGAGAGGTACGCACAACTTTGGCTGGATCCACAACACCAAAGGCAATCATGTCGCCGTATTGGTTATTCATGGCGTCGTAGCCGAAATTGGCCTTCTTTTCCTTCTTAACACGATTCGCAACAACGGCGCCGTCGAGGCCAGCGTTGGAAGCGATCATGCGAAGAGGCATTTCGAGAACGTTTCTGATGAGTTCTGCACCCAGAGCTTCGTCGCCCTTCAGGCCCAGAGCTTCAATTGCTCCGCCACATCGCAGCAGGGCTACTCCACCGCCAGGAACAATGCCTTCTTCAATGGCGGCACGTGTGGCTGCCAGAGCGTCGTCGACAAGGTCCTTGCGTTCTTTCATTTCCGTTTCGGTCGCAGCACCGACTTTGATCACAGCCACTCCGCCAGCCAGTTTGGCCAGACGTTCCTGCAGCTTTTCGCGATCATACTCGCTGTCTGTGTTTTCGATTTCGCGACGAATCTGTTCTGCTCGACCACTGATGTCAGCTTTCTTGCCAGCACCTTCCACAAGAATGGTCTTGTCAGCGTCAATGCGAATTGTCTTGGCCCGTCCAAGATCTGACAGCTGAACTTTGTCGAGCTTAATGCCCAGATCTTTGAAGAACGCTTTACCGCCGGTCAGCACAGCAAGGTCTTCCAGCATCGCTTTGCGACGATCGCCATAACCCGGAGCCTTAACGGCTGCGACTTTCACGATGCCACGCATCTTGTTGACAACCAGCGTTGCCAAAGCTTCGCCTTCGATGTCTTCAGCGATGATCAGCAGCGTCGAACCATCTTTAGCAATGGCTTCCAGAACAGGAACCAGATCTTTGGCTGACGAAATCTTTGCTTCGTGAATCAACACGCGGCAATTTTCGAGAACGCATTCCTGATCGTCTTCGTTGGTGATGAAGTGAGGCGACAGGTAGCCGCGATCAAACTGCATCCCTTCGACCAGCGTCACTTCCGTTGTGACCTGGCGTCCTTCTTCGACGGTGATAACGCCGTCTTTGCCGACCTTCAGCAAAGCGTCGGCCAGAATTTCACCGATTTCAGGATCATTGTTACCCGCAATCGAAGCAACTCGAGCAATCTGCTCTCTGTCATTGGCCTTAACCGGCTTCGACATTTTCGCCAGCTCAGCAACAACAGCATCCACTGCTTTCTGAGCACCGCGGGTCAGCGACATCGCACCACAACCAGCCGTGATGTATTTCAATCCGTGCCTGTAGATTGCTTCGGCAAGAACCGTCGCAGTTGTCGTTCCGTCTCCGGCAACTTCGTTGGTCTTGGAAGCAGCTTCCTTAACCAGTTGCACGGCCACATTTTCATAGGGGTCTTCCAGCTCGATGTCTTCAGCAACGGTGACACCGTCCTTAGTGACCTTCGGAGCACCCCAACCTTTGTCCAGAACAGCGTTTCGTCCACGAGGTCCCAGAGTACTGGCAACAGCTCGGGACAGCTTGGAAACGCCGGAAAGCAGGCGTTTGCGTGCCTCTTCGTCGAACGTCAATAACTTAGCCACGGTTTCTCCTCAAATTACAACCGATACGGGTGAGCGCACGTTGAGTGTCTAACTGGCAGAAATCTGCCTTAGCTAATCTGTAAAGCGAAGAGCGTGCCAGAAGCGATAAGAACCGGCTAAGACATTGGCACGGAAGGACTTGAGTCGCCAGGGACGCTACTCATGGATTGTTGGGTCAGGGGCCAACCGTCTTTTTGGCAGGTCCTTTAGCGGAACCGAGGGAGCTGGACCCATCTGAGATCTCAGATTTCACGTCACAGATTAGAAATTTCCGTGAGTGCGTGCTATTGGGTTGCTCGACCGCGGTTGAGTTCGACTTTTACAGTGATTTTGTGTTCTACGACGCCGGTTTCAATAAGTTGCGTTTTCATCTCGTGGGCCGAGTTTTCGTAGCGGATTTGTGTGATGGTCACTGCTCCGCGAATAATGCGGCCGTAAATGTGCTGGACAGTCACGATGTACTCTCCCGACTTCGCCATGGGGCACACGTACTCTTCGGAATGCGGACCAGAGCCTTTTCCGCCATCGCTCTGCTGAATCAGGATGCCACCATTGTTGGTCAGTGGAATTTTCCGTGAACAGACCTGACCGTCAGGATCCGTGACGCTTAGATCCACGTCTGCATCACCAGCCCATTGAATGGTAATACGTAGGTCGCGCTGATCCGCAGTCGCCTTTGCCGAACGAAGTTTGCTGGCGAGTTCCGGCTTTCCGCCTGAAGTCAGCTGGCGTTCGAGATCATCCAGCTCAATGGCACAGACTTCGTGTCCGGTCTTGTAGTCGCCGGTCCAGACATGCTGAATTGTGCCGCACCGCGACCAGATGATGGACTCTACATCCTGACTTTGGTCAGCGATTTTTCGAGCGGCCGACCAGACTGTCGGTTCCCATGGAGTTCGCTTCGCTGCTTCACGGCAAATCTCGATCGCGCGATCGAAGGCATCAAACCCCGCCAGCATCGACGCCGTGACCAGCATTTGCGCCTGATTACCTGGTGCGAAATCGATTCGGGACGTCAACACCCGATCGATTTCTTTCTGCGGGTGTTTGGCGATTTGCATTTCTATCGCCAGCACGTCGTACATCCACGGCTGCGCGTGGTCGTTCCGGATTGCAGCCTCCAGCCCTGCAATCACATCCGCATGTTTGTTCACTTTACGCAGATGAGTGAACGCAATTGCCAGAACTTTGGGACCGACAGGCTTGCCTTTGAACGCTTCATCCCATGCGATGGCCGGGGCCTTCTTTGAACCACTGACCGCTTTCAGCAACTCCTCGGCGCGCAGTGCATTAGAGTCAACGCCAGGGCCATTGGGGGCAGGGGGATTCTGCTGGACGAACACCACCGGAATCACCGCGTGCCGACGTTGAGACGACGGCTGCGGAGATTCTTTGCGAACTTTGTCAATGCGAATCGGTGAGCGACAACCTAGTTCACTGCTGGTTTTTTTTTGAGCTGCTTGATGGCCTCTGTTGAGATGCCATTCTGAGCGGCGTTCTTCATCTGCTTCAACAGTTCGGGCGGAACACTCATGAATCCGCCGCCGCCCCCGCCGCCCCCACCAAAGCCACCACCACCACCACCACCACCGCCCTGTTGTCCCTGGTTTAGACCACCGCCCTGTTGACCACCACCCAGACCTCCAGCCTGTCCCTGACCGCCGCCGCCGCCCAGCTGTTGTGGTGGAATCACTAGGTCGGCAACGGGGTACACGCGAGTGACAAGATTCTCTTCAGATTCGGCCTTCGCCAAAGTCGTAATCTTGAAAACTTCGTTTTCGATGATGTAAGTCAGTTCTGGATCCGTCGTCTGCCCAAAGATCAGCTCCAGAGCATTTCGCAGAGTCATCCCTTCGAAGCGGATGTTTCGTACCGTCACTTCTTCCAATGACGTAATACCTTCAAGATCCAGTTCAGCGAGGTCTGGATAGATCGTCATCCGGAAGTCTGTTCCCGATGAGCCACCACCCGCACCGTAGGTTGTCGTATAAAACGCCTCAAGCGTTTCCAGAATTTCTGACAGCGGATTCTCACCCGGGAAATCCAACGGTGGAATTGGCTTGTCAAGCATCTGTCGCAACCATTTTTCAACGGGTGCTTCGATCCGCAGGTCGAATGCTTCGTAACGTGGCTTACGCGTCAGTGACAGAGATCGCCACACATCGGCTGGTGGATATTGAATCGGCGGCTCGTCCGGGAACGGAACGTGCGAGAGTTCGACCTGATACAGCACTTCGAGAAATCGGTCATGACGCAGGTTGACCAGGTTGTAAGCTTTGGAAAGCTGTCCCAGTGACTCAGACATCACCAACGCCTGCGTTGCCGGACCATTACCAGGTCGAACATTCAGTGCCGTTCGAGAAACAGATTCTCCGTCTTCGAACCCATTGTTGTCACCATGGCGACCGCGATTCAGCAAGCCTCGCACCTGATCAATCAGGATTGCCAGACGTTCTTCTTCCAGTTTCTCTTCCTGCAGAGTGGCTTTCTGAGATTCCAGGACAGCTTCCTGAATAGCAGCCTGACGCTGCATCTGAGCGTTGACGTCTCTGCGGTTCTGCACGCCACTAAGAGCGTTAACAATTCTGCTTTCCAATTGATTACGAATGGCCAGACTAATGTCGTTCGACGACCGAATTGTCTCAAGCGTGTCCTTCAACAGACTGATTGCGTAATCAGGCTGTTCGAAGCCCAGTTGCTTAGCGTTTTTGATGGCCCGGTCCGTTTCCGCCACCAGGATTTCCGTTTGCAGCTGAATAGCAATTTCCACGTCGTTCAGTGGATCATCTGGTGCTGCCGCAGGAAATTGGTTTTGCCCGACAGCGCCAGGCACACCAAATTGATCAGGCTGAGGAATGGGCACCGCGTCAAAGCCAGCCCCCGCCGGCTGCGGTGGTTCATCTGCAAATGGGGCCGGTGCGGCTTCCGGCACCGGCTGAAAACCGACGGGCGGTGGCTGCGGAGCTGGAGTGACAACGTCGTCTCCGAATGCTGGTGGAGGCTGAACGAACCCGGTCAGTCTGGCCACCTGCTTGCGGTAGATCTGTGCTTCAAGGTCATTGCCTCGGCGTTCGAGAAACTCTGCCGCTGCGAGTGATTGTTTCATGCCGGCTGCGAATTGTTCACCTGCGGCGTTCAGATCTTCCAGACTGGCAATTGGTGCATTGGTGCCGTTGGATTCCGTCACCTGTTGAACAAACTGCTTCAGTTCCGGGCCGCCTTTAAAGCGAACGCAACGCTCTGCTGACCACGTTGATGTTGAACCTGTCTGCGTTTGGGCTGTGATTGCTCGGAAGGCGTTCAGCTCGCCCATACCATACAAAACCGTGTGACGATCAGGACGCAGAAAACAGCTCTGCGAACCGACGACGGCGAGTGCCTTGCCATCGACAGTAAACGCCTGAGCTTTCGTCGGTGCAATGGCCAGAGCATTAGCGACGGTCCGGGCGGCGATGCCTTCGTTGCCGGAAGTGACTGCTGCAATCGTGCCGCCCGTCAGATTCGCCAGAATACCGGGTAGCGTAAGATTCGTTTGAGGTCCCAGGACCAGAGAATGCACCGATATGTCTCGATCCGCCAACTGAGCCACAAGTGTCTTCAGTTCTGCCGTTATGATCACATCAAGAGACGTCATTCCGTCCCCGATGTAGATGACGGAAGTTGGCTGTTGATCGGTGGCTGCCAGGATTTGAGCAAACGCGGCTTTAAGATTCGTAGCCCCCAGTGGTGTTCGCAATGACAATTTCTGAATCGCATCGCTGACTTCGCGCGATGCAGTGGTGACGAAACCATCGGTCATCGGCACACACTCTGTGTCCACAGCCAGAATCTGAATCTGACTCTGCGGAGACAGCTCTGCCGTGATCCTTGAAACCAGCGACAATGATGATTCGCGAATGGTGCCCGTTTGGCTCGCAGACGTATCCATCAGAACGATGTGACGCCGAACGGTCGAAAAGCGAACATCCGTCGGCTTCACGGCCACAGCAAAATATTGCTGACCACCGGGCGATGTGTGCTGCTTGATGACCAGCGGCGAACTGGAGTCGCTGGCACACGCGGAAAACCCGGCGCTCAAGACAGCAGTGATTGTTAGCAGAGACTTAGCAACAGTGATGTGCGGAAACCGCATATGAAACCCTTTCGGTAGACCGAACAGTGGTTGGGATCAGTCCGATTCAGACAGGAGAGCCCCGAACGCATTTCGGAACTCGCCCTTATCATATATCGGTACTCGGACCGTTGAGAAAGGAATTCCCTGCAAAAAAACGATCTCCCCGAGTCTTTTGCGTTTGCAGACAGGCAAGGTGCCCCGCGTTGTTGCGTTGCGAAAAGTCACCCGCGTTGGATTTGGTGGCATGAGACGAACGATCCGACGTTTTCGCCTGACCGTATCACTTTACCTGAACATCGCAGCCGACAACCTCGCTGGATGACCAATTCTGACTGATCGGCTTAACCCTTCAGCATTGGGCAAGATCAGAGGCCGCTGAGTCTGGTCGCACCGTTCGCACCGTTTCATCCGTTCGCACCGTTCGCACCGTTTCATCCGACGGCGGCGAGTTGAACGATTTCCTCAAGACTCCGGTCGCTCTGACTAACGGGAGCTGAGCGATTCTGCTGAACACAGAAAACGGTGATGCCCATTCCTTTCACCAGGGGCGGAACGGCGCACAGCCGTTGATTCCATCAAGTGCCCGGCCAGAGTCAATCGATAACTCTTCCGGTACCTGGGCAACGTGGTCGATGACGGAAGAAACAGAGGCAGGCTGAGTGGGTGACAGCGCGAAGAAAATTACTCTTCTAATCGCCCTGGCCGCTGCTTTTCACAGTCAGTACCCCATTTCAGATCCACCTTCCTCAGATTCCGGTCTGACCCCGCTCAATCGGACGTCATTCGTTTTACTCGACACCGACGAACGCGCGACGATTCGGCTGACACCTGGAACTGCGGTCCTGTTGGGTAGTCTGGATCAGTTCGCTCATCGCCATCAGGTTCGCTTGTTATGGCATCCCGATACTGCCAACGATGACGGCACATCTCCGCACCTGCTAACCAGCAGCCATAAGGTGATGACTTTCCCGGAAGGCTGGGAAACACCCATCGCGGCGATCTTGCCTGTACCTCTCACGCAGACAGACCAGTCCCCGATCGCCATTGAATGCGAGCCCGTCGACGTGGTGGTTCAGCAGGACTTCGAACTTCCGCGTCGTCGCAGATTCGTCGTACCGTGTTTCTGTGGCCAGCGAGTCTACGATCGCAACGTGCTGGCGACAGAAATCGCACGTGGTCGCCGGGTGTCCGTGTTTCTGGTTGACGGCGACGATGCTGCTGCTGTTGCGACGAATCACCAACCACGGCGGGATGTCATCACCGTGGCGACGGAGATCATTCAGCGCGCAGAGGGTCGTGTTCTGGAGTACATCGAAACACAAATCGGTCAGGTCACGGATCTGGATGAGGACGGTCGACTTTGCTTTGTACTTGCCAGACTGACCACAGGCGAACCAGCGAATGAGACGCAGCAGCCCATCACAGGTTGTGTTCGGCCCGACGACTTTCTGTCCGAACTCCCTTCTGTCGATTTAGCCGGCGCAGGCGGAGACATCGTCTACCTCGATCGACTGTTACCCACAGGCAGAGAACTCGACGCCATCCTGGCCCATGAACTCGCGCACGCAGCTACCTTCTGCGCGATCCGGCAGGCGTCCCCGGAAGATCAATGGCAATTGCCCGGCTGGCTGAATGAAGCCATCGCACACTATCTGGAAATGCAGATAAATCCCGCCAGCGACAATCTCAGGACGCGCCTGTCAGACTTCACTCGCGAGCCACATCGTTTTCCACTGGTGATTCCAGACTGTGTTCAACAACAATCGTTACGTCGTGGACCGACTCGGGCGGCAGCCTGTTTGTTTCTTAGTAACACGCTGCAACAGATGCCTCAGGAAACGCTGCGGACATTAGTGTGCTGTCCACTTCCTGGCACCGACCGGCTGGAATCGGTCACGGGGAACAGCTTTTCTGAAACATTTCGGGCATGGGGATTGAGCCTGATGGCATCGCCCCGTGAATTTCCCCGCCACGTGCTGCGAGCAGACAACGAGCTGAAACTGCAACTCGCCGGCACAGCATTCACATGGACTGCGCCTGTGCAGCGCTGTGGAACACTGGAAATCCTGGCGTCCAGCGAGAGTCAGTTGCAGGTGACCGTTGTTGCAGCGACGGGGACACAAACGGCCGCAGCTGACGAGACCAATCGGCGGTAGGCTCACGAAGTGCCTCGACAACCGGGCTGCCCCACCATACCAGCCCGAATCGCCAGCGAGTGAATCGACAGCATGACTCACGCGTTGACGTTTCGTCCTGGTATGTAACGCTGGCCACCTGGTTTGCGGCAGGTCTCTGCGTCGTGTGTAATGTGCAGAGACTCGTTAGCTCCTGCACCAATCTCCGTTGAAACATGCACGTTATGTCAACCAGCGACACACCTACTAAACGCTTCCCGCTCCACATTCAGATCCTGCTGGCAATGATCGTCGGGACGATTATCGGCGTGCTGGTCAATCCCGGCGACGTGGCCGTTGATACGCCGATTAAGGTTACTCTTGAAACCACTGACGCAGGCCTGACGCTGAAAGAAACGACGGCCGATGCTGATCGCAGCGTGCTGTTCTCGCAAACGTTTGCCACCGAACAGCAATTCGCCGACAGTTTTCCCAGGCTGGCAGAACAGATGCGGCCCACGGATCGCGGGCCAACAGCGGTGACAGAAGCAAAAGCTCGCTTTGCGTCAAGCATGAACGGCGTCACGGTCACATGGCAAAGGTCTCACGACGGAGTGCCCGCGGTCACCACGATTTCTGCGGCTGATACAGAATCGTTACCCGTATTCTGGAAGACTCTGGCAACCAACAATCCAGCAGGTATCGGTGGCCGGATTATCACCCTTGCGAAAGCAATCGGCGACCTCTTCCTGCGACTGTTGAAAATGGTCACAGTGCCGCTAATTCTGACATCGCTGATTACCGGAGTCACCGGACTCGGCGGGCAGGGGAACTTCGGACGCATGTTCAGCCGGACGATACTATACTACGTCGTGACCAGCATGCTGGCGATCACCGTCGGGCTGATCCTGGTGAATCTCATCCAGCCGGGCGTGGGTGCGATTCTTCCCGGCGGCGGCGAATCACTGGAACCGGCCGACCAGTCTCTTACCGAAATCATCTATCAGCAGATCAACAGATTGATTCCGACGAATCCATTCGCTGCGATTGCGGGCGGCGAATTCCTGTCGATCATTTCGTTCGCGATCCTGACTGGAATGTTTATCAATTTTGTCGGTGGCGAACATGGTCGTCGGCTGAAGGAACTGTTCGAATCTGCGTTTGCAGTGATCATGCGAATGACGGCCGCCGTCATCAGCCTGGCACCAATCGGTGTGGCGGCCTTCATGATCTATGCAACCGGCACACAGGGATTAGCGATCTTCAAGACTCTGGCGTGGTACATGTTGACTGTCTTTTCCGCGCTGGCCGTTCACGCTGTCATCATCCTGCCGCTGGGACTCAAGCTGTTCGGCAAACGGAACCCATGGCAGTTCGCCAGACAAATGAGCCCTGCGTTGCTGACGGCATTTTCGACCGCGTCATCCAATGCCACATTGCCGCTGACTATGAACTGCGTCGAAAAGCGGGCGGGGATTTCCAACGAAACCAGCTCATTCGTCCTGCCACTCGGAGCCACCATCAACATGGACGGGACGGCTTTATACGAAGTGGTCGCGGTGATGTTTATCGCTCAGGCCACAGCAGGATTCGATCTCACGCTGGCCCAACAAATCACCGTCGCATTTACCGCGTTGATCGCCAGCATCGGAGCCGCCGGGATTCCGCACGCCGGACTGGTCATGATGGCGATCGTGCTGCAGGCTGTTGGACTTCCGCTGGAAGCTCAAGGCATCATCATCGCTGTTGACCGAGTCCTGGACATGTGCCGCACATCAGTGAATGTCTGGAGCGACAGCTGCGGTTGTGCTGTGGTTGAAGCCAGCCGAGAAGACACGCCGGCCGTCAGCCCTGCCTCCTGATGCAGATTCTAAATAACTCATCGCTCAAATGGGAGCGATTGCAGGGCCGGTTCCGACCGGCCATTGTGTCCAGGCGCCGACGAGTTTGAGTCAGAAGTCTAAACGCTATCCTCGTGGATGGCACTTCGAATGTACGCTCTTCAGCCTGGTATGATCGACGTGTGTGTAGATCTGAGTCGTGCGAATATTCGCGTGCCCCAGCATCTCCTGCAACGCCCGGATGTCGGCGCCTCCCGCCAGCAGATGCGTGGCGAAGCTGTGTCTCAGAGTATGCGGACTGATTTCTGAACCACAGCCGGATCGCGCTGCATACCGTTGGATTAATGACCAAACGGTTTCGCGATTCATGCGATTACCGCTGCGAGTTACAAACAGCCAGCCGTCATCTCCGACGGCATTGGCCACCATGTCTGCACGTTCAATGCTCAGGTACTGAGTGATCGCCTGAATGGCAACGGGTGTCAGAGACACCATCCGTTGCTTGTTGCCTTTACCTGTACACCGTGCGTATCGTTCGGTCATGTTCAGGTCAGACAGCTTCAGGCCGGTGACTTCGGAAACTCGGCAGCCGGTTGCATACATCACTGCCAGTAAAGCTCGATCTCGTCGATGGTATCGATCCGCTGAACCGATCGGAGCATTCAATAACTCATTCACCATATCCGGACTCAGGACGCGCGGAAGCCGCTGCCATAGTTTCGGAGAACTGATTAGATCCACCTGGCTTTCCGCGAGAACGGACTCCAGCATCAGATAGCGGAAGAACATGCGAATCGCGGCCAGGTTTCTGGCGATGCTGCTGCTGGCGAGGTCGCGGTTCTGCAAGTGATCCAGGAATGCGGTCATCGTTGCGATGTCAACCTGATGGACCGTCTTAAGAGCGTGCTCTTTATTCCAGTTGAAGAATTTCTCCAGGTCTCGACGGTACGCCATTACCGTGTTTTGCGACATCCCGCATTCGGCTTCCAGATACGCGATGAAACCTGGCAGCCAGGTGGCCGGATCCTGGAAGTCTCCAGCACTGACTCGACTTCCGGCAGGTGGCTTTTTACGTCGTGACATGAATCGCTCGAGGAATAAGTTCTACGTCGTCCACAAATAAAAATCGCCGTCACCGTTCAGAGGGGGTTGAACGGAGACGGCGACGATGAAACCGTTTTGCCACGGTGTTCGGACCATTTTTAAGGAGGCAGGCTTTGAGAACGCACCGCCTCATATCCGTCATCGACCAAAACCGAACGCGTTCGGGCGTCAATCCAGACAGAATTTCCTCTCAAAATACAGCTGTGCATTGTCTGCTGGAAAACCCGCTATAACCGGACTCACGACTGCTGACACCAGCACGCGGCGTCAGCACGTGAATCTCCAGCGTTTCTAACAATTCATTCGCTGGCGCATCGTGCTGGTAAACTTCGCAGGCTGGTAAACGGCGGCTGCCACCCAGCCATTTCCCGCCTCTGGCAGCGTTTTACAAATGTCTTACACTCTTCTTACAGAGCTCTGACCACCGCTGGACCGATCCGCAGTCCAATACACATCTGGAAACGCTCCACTTACAAATCCAATGGAATTCGGGAGACCTGTCATGAAACACAACGTACTCAGCCGACTCTGTGCCCTCGTCGTCGTAACATCCATCAGCGCTGCGGCCCTCGCGGACACTCACCAGATCAAACTCGACATTTCGCCGGTGCATAGTGTGCTGAAAGCCGGCGACAAACAAACAACGTGGATTCGCGTCGGTCTGGAAGGATTCAAACTGAAAGGCGATCGCAAACGAGCGGGCGTGAATCTGGCCATCGTGATGGACAAGTCAGGCTCAATGCAGGGGGAAAAAATCAAACAGGCCAAAGCCGCAGCAATCGACGCGATCAACCTGCTGCAGGCGGACGACATCATTTCCATCGTCACCTACGACTCAACGGTGGAAGTTCTTGTGCCGGCAACCAAGCTCACCGACAAAGCGATGGTCATTAAAGCGATCAAGGGCATTCAACCAGGCGGCAACACAGCCTTGTTCGCGGGAGTCAGCAAGGGAGCTGCTGAAGTTCGGAAGTTTCTGGACAAAGAACGAGTCAACCGCGTCATCCTGTTGTCAGACGGCCTGGCCAACGTCGGGCCTTCCTCACCCGGCGAACTCGGCAGTCTTGGCAAATCCATGCTGAAAGAAAACATCAGCGTATCGACGCTTGGTCTGGGCCTGGGCTACAACGAAGATCTGATGGTCAACCTGGCCAAAGGAAGTGGTGGGAACCATCTGTTCATAGAAGACGCCTCTGAATTGGCGGATATCTTCCGCAGCGAATTCGACGACGTGCTGTCTGTGGTCGCTCAGGAGATCGACGTGAAGGTGACCATTCCGGAAGGCATTCGCCCTGTCAAAGTGCTCGGAAACGAAGCTGACATTAACGGCCAGTACATTGTGACTCGCATGTCGCAAATCTACAGCGAACAGAACAAGCACATTGTGATTGAAGTTGAAGTCCCAGCCAGTGAGAAAGATGGAAAGCTGAAACTCGCAACCGTCAGCGTGACCTACGCCAACATGAAGACACACGAAAGTGACAAGCTTTCCGGCGATACAAAGGTGGTCTTCAGTGATGACGAAGCGAAGGTCAACAGCAGCATAAACCAAACGGCCATGGCGGATGTTGTGGCGTTGGTATCCAGCGAAAATAATAAACTGGCCACGCAGTATCTGGATCAGGGCGATCTGCGCCGCTGTAAGCAGGTGTTGCAGACCAACGTTGACTACCTGAATACGAACGCGACGAATTGTGCTCCGGCGGACGAATCTCGGCTTCGCGACCTGGCAGTGCAAAACAGCTATCAACTGGACCAGATTGAGATGGCAAAAGACAAGGACGCTCCTTCCGCGAATCTTGCTCGCAAGAGCTTCCGAGGTTACCAAAGCGAAGTCGATCTTCAGCAGCGAGCCAAAGGCTCCACCGCACTGAAGACAGCCCAGTAGGTCACGTTCCCACGTCGCGGCCGTGACGCTTCCAGACTTTGACGCTTCCAATCACGCTGAACATCCAGCGTGCTT
Organism: uncultured Planctomycetaceae bacterium; assembly: GCA_937919915.1. Taxonomy (GTDB): domain Bacteria; phylum Planctomycetota; class Planctomycetia; order Planctomycetales; family Planctomycetaceae; genus Fuerstiella. Next base: position 1,909 of record CALFOL010000576.1, on the reverse strand, counting down.
GGAACGTCGAAGCATCCGGGACGAGGCCAGTTCCGCAAATGTGTGGTATACTGCAGACATGAAGCGTCGTCCCGTCATCATGATTGCCCTGATCATCATCCTGCCGCTGGCAGCATTGACCTGGGCCGTGTTGCGACTGGCAGAAAACGAACAGGTTGTCGTGCAGCAGCGTTTCCGGGAATTGATGGAAGATCGCCTGCAGGATATCAACGCTAACGTGGCCGTCGTGTTCTCGGACATCGAACGCAGCCTGGCCAAAGTTGCTGCAATCGACGACTACGACGTCGAAGCTCTCCGTGACATTAATCGCCGCGAACCCCGGTTGCTGCAACTGTTCGTGCTGAATCCCCAGGGAACCTTGACGTATCCCAATCCGGCGGGAGAACGCAACGTCAACGAACAGGCGTTTCTGTTTCAGGCTGCCGGAATGTTTACCGGGCAGGATCTGAGTGACGCGGTCTCTCGCACGGAACAACGATTACTGGACAGCAACAGCGTCAACAATTCGTCCGCCAACGTGAAGCGGGCGAGGACGAACAACAGGAGCGCACTGTCACAGGCCGACGCACCTTCACGCATGGCATCAGCAACGCCAGAGGTCAATCAGCAGAATCAGACCGCTCAGGAACTTGTCCTGGATGCCTACGGATCCAAAGTCGTCCAGAATTTCCCTCAGTTCGAAGAAACATCAGGATGGTTCGTGTGGTACTGGGATCGTGGACTGAATCTCATCTACTGGCAGCGTCGGCCATCCGGACACATCGTGGGCTGTGCTTTGGAACGAGCTCGCTGGATGGCAGATCTGATCGCCCGATTGCCTGAGACTGTGAACAGCGATTCCGAACCTGGGCGCAGCCTGGAAACTCGAGTCCGGCTGGTGAATTCATCCGCCGCTGCGGTATATCAATGGGGCAGTTACGAACCACCCGACGACGCACGTCCTTTGTGCGAAGTCCCGCTGGCCAAACCTCTGGCCTCATGGCGGCTGCAGTGCTTCGTACCGACTGCGCGGATGACGGCGGGCACGGCGCGCAGTGTATATGTCGGTTTGTTCGCCGGACTGATCACGGTGGCTCTGGCTCTACTGGTCATCGCATTCTTTTTCGTTCGCGAATACTCACGCGACATGCGCGAAGCCGCTCAACAGGTGAGTTTCGTCAATCAGGTTTCCCACGAACTGAAAACGCCCCTGACAAACATTCGCATGTACGCAGAACTTCTGGATCGAGACCTCGGGAACTTCGATACTGAGACCGCGGAAAAACCTCGCGAACGTCTGGACGTTATTCTTTCTGAAGGACAGCGACTGAGTCGATTGATCGGCAATGTGTTGACGTTCGCTCGGCAAAAACGCCAAACACTGCAACTGCAGCCGCGCGATGAAGTCCCGGGGAAACTGATTCAGCAGATCGTCGATCGCTTTCGCCCGGCTTTCGTCGAACAGAAAATCGACATTCAACTCACCTGCGACAAAGAATCCTCACTGCGAATGGACCCCGATTTCCTGGAACAGATCCTCGGCAACCTGATCAGCAATGTGGAAAAATATGCGGCCGGCGGCGGACTGCTGAACATCAACAGCACCGTTGCCGATGGTCTGTTGACGGTCGACGTTCGCGACGCGGGTGGAGGAATCGCGGCTGCCAATCGGAAGACGGTGTTTCAGTCGTTTGCTCGAGTCTCAAACGATGTCAGCTATGCCGCGGGAACCGGAATCGGCCTGCCGATCGCCCGCGAGTTAGCGCGACTGCACGGTGGCGATGTCGTGCTGGTAGACAGCGACAGCGGTTGCTGCTTTCGCGCAACGATGAAAGGACAGGACTGATGAAAGTGTTGATTGCAGAAGACGACCGCTTCACGCGCGAAGGTCTCGTCGAAGTGCTGAACGATGAAGGCTACGACGTGATCG
>CALFOL010000575.1 GCA_937919915.1 uncultured Planctomycetaceae bacterium | reverse complement strand
GCGGTTTCTGACGCTTTTTGAGTAAACAGAAACTCACGTAGCCGCAAATTCCGCGACCTGAAAGCAGTTATCTGCAATTCCACAAAATCCCGGTTGTCTTCACTGGCGAGCTGGCATCCTGGTTTCGACGACGATCACGCATCCACGCCAACCAACCGACGGCCGCCATGCCTCCTATTCAACGCAAACAGACAAGAGAACCGGCGCCCAATTGCAACAAACGACTCTTGGGATTGCAGGAAATTATCAACCTATGACGATCCTGCCGCCGATGAACAGATAGCGAACTCCATCCGTTCGCGCGCAGTTTTCCATACCGTCAGTAACCAGCAGATATTGCCGAAACTACGGTTGAAATACTGGATAACACGTCCCGACTCAGTCCTGCTGTACAGCAAGGGCAGGGAGGCTCCCGGATACATGAATCAGCTACCAAAATCCGACGCGTACCGACAACTGTCGCAAAATTACCGCAACGATCCGCGGTTTGGTGTCGTTTACGATCACGCGCCCAACGGCGCGGATGATCTGACGTCGATACGTGGCATCGATACGCGCGAAGCCGTGATTTTAAACAGACTGGGCGTCTACTACCTGGCTCAAATCTCGCTGTGGGAACACCGCGAAATCGTCGCGTTTGCCGGCGAATTGGGCATGGCCGCTTCCGCGCTCATTGACGAACAATGGGTCGAACAGGCGAGACGGCAGTGTCGACCGCCACAAGCCGCTCCTGCAACATCCGCACGGCACCTCCCCGCTTCGCTGATCAGCACGATTTCGCTGCTGGCCTGTGCGATGCTGATCAGTTGCCTTGTGGTGTATTGGTTCAGCGTCAGAACGGATCGACCGCTGCAGGGAATTCTGTCCGCAGACATCACTTCTCTGCGCGTGCCGACAGAGTCTCGACTGCTAGCATCCCATGTCCAGGCGGGCGATGAAGTTTTCTCCGGTGATAAGCTGGTCACATTGGAAAAAACGGAACATCTCACACTGATCTCACTGCAAAAAGGACGCGTGCAGTCACTGGAACAGGACCTCCAGCGCGCAGAAGCGCAAGCTTCACTCGATCTGGAATGGCGAATGCGAGAGGTTGAGCGAGAACTGTCTGACGCTCGAACCCGCGCTCAACTGATCCGGGAAGTGAAACGAAATCCAATTGAACCGTTTCGCTCTGCCTCAACATCCAACCAGTTGTCAGCCAACGGATTCCGAGTCGCCGCGTTGCCGGTTTCGCGGCCTCGATTCTACGAAGCCGCACAACGACCGGCGCAGGCGAACGGGCTCCTGTTCATCGGAGCTGCCGGAGCATCAGCGCTGGACGACGTGCCACGTCCTCAGCCATTGGCAATCCCAACACCAACCCCAACCCCAACAGGGGCAGCTCAGCCACAACAAAAAATGGTGTTAGCATCGGAAGGGACCGCAGAAGGGGTGCTGAGCATCGAATCCGTTAGTGTCGAAATGCGTTTGCAGCGTCTGGAAGAGCTGCGTCAGATTCTGCCTCAGCAGGTGCAGCGCGCTGCCGGTGTTGAAAGCATTCGAGCTCAGTTTCAGGAAGCAAAACAGCGACTCGACAACATGCAGACGCTGAGCCGTGACATTGCCGTCATTTGCCCAGGTTACGGTAAGGTTGGACAGGTCAGGTATCGGCCCGGCGACACCATGTCGACGGGAGAAGTCATGCTGAAAATTCTGCACACCGAACGCCGCTACGTCATGTTGAATGTGCCCACGCGACGTGTGAATGAAATCGAACCCGGCACTTCAGTCGAGCTCATCTTCCCTGGCAACGGTCGGTTTCGAGGCAAGGTCGCCAATCTTCCAATGCTGGCTGACATGACCAACAATGGAACAAGCCTGGCCAATGTCAGAGTCGAACCAAGTGGTCGCCTGTGGCCGGAGATTCCGATCGGCAGCGAAATCGACGTTGTCATTGAGTAGCAGTTGCAAATTGCGAAGTGATGCACTGGTAGCGAAACAATTCGCTCGTGACTCGGGCTTCCAGCCGCCGTTTTCATTCAGCAGACAGACTGCGGCTGGAAGCCCCAGTCACCAGGATATCGGGGCTAATTGGCTAATTCCCCCCCCCGACCTCGGTGTCCGTGAGGCGGCACTTCAAGAAGAACCAAAGCGTCGCTACAGCCAGTGGTACTGTGCCTGCGACCATGAACATCGTCCTGAAGCCATCGACCCCGGAATCGCCGACGTCGATAATTCGACCAAGCAGCGGAGCAGATAATCCAGCGCCCAGGTCAAGGAATCCCAGCGTCAGATTTGTCCCGCTGCCACGATATTCTGGTGGGAATGTTCCGGAACCCAGTGACACGATCGACGGGAACAGAAACGCATGCCCGAAACCGCACAGGATGGCGGAGAACAGCAGGTGCCACCATTCGGTGACAGGCACGATTGCCCAAAGACCAAGGCCCTGAGCAACCAACCCAAGCAGAATCAGTCGATAACGGCCGACGCGCCGACTTAACGCCGCGGTCCGAATTCGGAACAGGAACGCTGTAATCGCATACGTTGTCCAATACGTCGCGATGCCACCGAAGTTCTCGTGCTGATTAAACCGAACCAAATACAGTGACGGTACGGTAAAGACCACTCCCATCACCATCGACACCAGCATCACCCATCCGGGCCAATACATTCGCGTGAGCTTGATGAGTGTTGGTCGAGCGGACTTTTTCTGAGGCGCCGGCATGTGCCGCGTCACCAGGATCACGCACACGACATAAATCAGAATCAGCACGAATGCCATCTGAAAGACCGCCGGAAAAAACACGGCACGATCCGGGCAGACCCAACGCAGGAAGTCGGCCAACTGCGGGCCAAGCATCATACCCACAAACCCGCTGCTGCCGAGCAGTGCAATAAACTCGGTACGACGATTATCCGTCACACACCATTGAATATGAAACATGCCACTGGTAAACATGCCTGCCAACCCAGTCGCAAACAGGATCCGTCCGACATACAGCAGCGGTGAAAGCGTGGTTAGTGAGGCGAAGATTCCCAGCCCGCAGAGTGCGAGAGTACTCATCACCAGCCAAACGCGCCTGACTCCATAGCGGTCGATCGACTGCCCCAGAAATATTCTGGCGACCAGAGCAGCGAACACTCCGTACTGAATGACTCGCCCCGGCATTTCTTCGTGATACGTGGCGTTCACTTCGCCATGCTCAGCCAGCCAGGCGACCCAATCGGCGAAAACAAAAGTTGCCGCATTGGCCGTCACGATCACAAGGTTCGCGACATACGACAGGATGAACACGGGGTGAGTCGGCCGGTCGATCAGAGCACTTGAGACTCCATTTTGCTGCGGAGTGGGCGGTTGAACGTCAGCCACCGAACGCTCCGTAACGACGAACGCCGTAATGAAACGCCACGCGATTCAGCACCAGCAGCGCAACGATCCATGCAGCTTGAATACAGAGTTCCAGCATCAGCGATTCGGGAGGAATTCGGCCCAGCAAAATGGCAGCGGGAAAGTACGCCAGATACTTGAACGGTAAATAGTGAACCCAGGGTATCCACTCTGCGATCCATTCCAGCGGAATCATGTGTCCGGATAAAAAGTAGCTCATCATCATGTAGATGAAAATCAGCGAACTGACTTCCAGAAACCAGAACGACACCAACCCAATTAACGCTTCAATCAGAAACCCGATCAGGAACGCCATGGCCAATGACATTCCGCACGCGAACAGGACGAGTGGTTCTGGCCACGCCGGCAGATAGGCTCGACACAGCCAGAACACGAGTGCGAATGGACCAGTCGCCACGATGTAATACACCAGTTTATGAGCAATCCGATGCCAGAACAGATACCCCAGCATGTCCACAGGCTGCAGCAGGTATTTACGAACCGATCCGTCGCGAACCGACATCGCGATGCCGTTGGAAAGCCCTGGCATACTCGAAAATGCGCGAGCCACCATCACCAGCAGATAGTACGAGACCATCGCGGAATAGCTGTAGCCGTTGAGCTGCCGCTGACTGTCACCGGCAAAGATCGCGTTCCACAGAAACACCTGAGTAATGATCGGAAGAAACCGAACTAACGTCGCGAACGCGAAGTCTCCCCGATAGACCAGCCGCTCTTCCATGGCGGTCTTCAGGATCACCCACTTGATACGCAGGCCCTGGCGAAAATTCGTTAGGGCTGATTGTGCGACGGAATCACTCATTGTCAGCATTTTGCTTATTGTCAGCGGCAAACAGCTCAGCGATTACATCTTCCAGCGGTCGTTCAGAAACACTCACATCGTCAATCGTGTACTCCGCCAGCACTTTCGACAGCACATGTGACACCTTCTGTTTTTCCACCTGTAACCGCAGCATAGGCGGTCGGTCTTCCAGAACAACGCCGTAGCGATCGATCCCCCGAGGAGTACTGTCGCCGCCAAAATGTAATTCGATAATCTTATGCTGACTAAAACGGTCAACGATGTCATCGAGTGACCCGTCATGAATGACGTTGCCCTTGTTAATCACAATCGCTCGATCACACAGTGCCTCGACGTCTTTCATGTAGTGGCTGGTCAGGACGACGGTGATCCCCTGTTCCTTCTGATACTTCAACAGAAACTGCTGCACATTTCGCTGACTGACGACATCCAACCCGATGGTCGGTTCGTCCAGAAACAAAACGTCAGGACGGTGGAGCAGGGCGGCGATCAATTCCATTCGCATGCGTTCGCCCAAAGACAATTCCCGCACCGGTTGGCCCATCAATTCACCAACCTCCAGCAGCTCTGTGAGTTCATCCAGCCGAGAACGATAATCGTCCCAGCTGACGCGGTAAATTTCTTTGTTCAGCCGAAAGGACTCCTGAGCGGGAAGGTCCCACCACAGTTGTTCTTTTTGTCCGGTGACCAGCGAGAACCGTCGGCGATAAGCGTCTTCGCGTTTCCAGGGCGTGTATCCCAGAACGGTTGCCGTTCCGGATGTGGGTACGATCAACCCGGAAAGCAGCTTTAGCGTAGTCGTCTTTCCGGCACCATTAGGGCCCAGAAACGCCACCATCTCGCCTTCTTCGATCGTAAAACTGATGTCGCGAACGGCGTGAACGTCGCGATATTCACGATGCAGAAGCCCCTTAACAGAAGCAAAGAGTCCTTCCCGCTTCTGATACACCTTGTAGGTTCGGCCGATATTTTGAACGTCGATGGCTGGCATTCAGCACATGGTAGTTCACAAATCAGCCACTACCAATTCGCTGTGCGTTGCTGCGCAGGAAAACAGCCAGATTGACCGGGAGTGGGCAAATACAAGGACGAAGTTAATGAGTCGCCCTGCGAAACGGGCCTCCGGCCACAAGCAGGAACTGCTGTGCCGCGCAATAAAAAAGTGTGCCACTGGACCCACCCGTGCCTGGTTGTCCCAGGTCACTGACGGATCCAGTGGCACACAATGCCCGTAATTCAAATTAGGCCCTAGCGACTTGCCTGCTTCTGGCCGTTCAGTTCGGCCGTGTAGTCCAGGGTAATGTTCAGCAATTCGCGATTGTAAAAGTTATCCGCAAAGATGTCCTTCTCATCATCGTTGCCGCTGGCTTTCTTGATCGTGTCCTCTTCCTCTTCACGTTCGCGTTCCAGTTCTTCTTCTTCCTTTCGGAGAACCTCTTCGTTCAGCGAAATCGTCTTCCGATTCTTGCGCGCCGTATAACGTTCGATATTGTTCATAACCTTCTGGAAGTCGCGCTCATTGCGAACGCGCGTCGAGCTTTCCAGGTTCAAACGAGCCATCAGACCGTCGCTGACGAAGTCATTAAACGGCAGGTAGTTGGATCGCTGAATACGATCAAATTCCAAAGCGTTATCAAGAGAATCCTCGCCGATTTCTCGTTCGTTCAGGATTGACGGCAGAATGATATCAGACACCACACCTTTATTCTGAGTACTGTCGCCGTTGACACGATAGAACTTACTGATCGTCAGCTTCAAGGCACCTCGATCTGGTCCGAACAGTGCCATGCGGCTGGCAACGTTCATGACGTTCTGCACTGTGCCTTTTCCGTGAGTCGTCTTGTCGCCGACAACAATACCGCGACGATAGTCTTTGATCGCACCAGCAAAAATTTCGGAGGCCGAAGCAGACAATCGATTGCAGACAACAACCATTGGCTTTCGCCAGTACATGTCCGGGTCTTCGTCCAGATACGGCGTCACGGCGTTATTAGGCTCTCGCACCTGAACAACCGGCCCCTTCGGAATGAACAAACCAGAAACTTCAATCGCTTCACTGAGCGCTCCACCGCCATTCCAGCGCAGATCAACAATAAGCGAATCCACACCCTGCTCACGGAACTGCGCCAGCACTTTCTTGACGTCACGACTGGTACTTTTAAAGTCGCCACCCTGATTCGCAGCGCTGAAGTCGCGATAGAATGAAGGAATGTTCAGCACACCAATTCGTGCCTGACGCCCATCGATCCAGTCGCTGGAGTTGATAATCTTGCCTTTGACTTCCTGTTCCGTCAGTTTTACGGTTTGCCGAGACATGGTGTAGTTTTCGATGCCACCGGCTTCTTTTTTCACCTGCAGCATGACCTGAGTCCCTTTAGGGCCTCGGATTTTTTCCACAACTTTCGACAGTTTCATTTCCACAACGTCAACCAGTGCTTCGCTGCCCGGACCATCGGGATCCACGCCAATGATCTTGTCACCCTTCACCAGCTGGCCATTTGCGTCTGCGGCACCGCCTTTGATCACGTCCTCAACGACGGTGTAGCCGTCATCATACTTGAGTCGAGCACCAATTCCCTCCAACTGCAAACGCATCTGGATCTGAAAGTCTTCCAGAGTCTGTGGTGACATGTAGCTGGAATGAGGATCCAGGCAATGCGTCATCGAAGACAGGTACAGTTCCAGAACTTCGTGACCTTCTGTTTGATCAAGCAGAGTTCGATTGCGGTGATAACGTTTGTGAAGACGTGTTCTTGCATCGGACAGCTCGGTGTCGTCCATCTTCAGGATCAGCAGGTCAAACTTGACTCTCTTTCGCCAGCGTTCCGTCAGCTCTTCAATACTTTTTGCCCAGTCCAGATCGTCCGGGTCCAGTACCATCGCTTCGTCTGCAGTGAAGTCGTGTTCCAGATCGATCAGCTGTCCGATCATCGGTTCGCGTTCCAGCATTCGCAGCTTGTAACGGTCGAAAACCGTGCTGGCAAAATCAACGTCTCCTGCGCGAATCTGGTCGTCGAGCACTTTGCTGGATGCAGTGAACAGATCAATATCAGACTGCAGAAAATACAGTTTCTGAGGATCCCAAACTTCGATGTAGCGATGCAAAAGCCTGGCTGCGATGTCGTCATTAATCTCAGGGTGAGTAATGTGCCTCAGGCTGATCATATCCGCGACAAGACGAGCGGTTTCGCCGTCCGCTTTGGTCACTCGTGAGTCATCCGCATGGCCAACATTTGCGAGTGTCGTGGCAACAAGGCCAGCACTCAGGATACAAGTGACGATTCTGGACTTCATTATTGCATTTCCTTGATCAGGTCGAAGTGTTCCCGGCGTCATTACCGCACGGATGGACAACCTGGTTTTGCCTGTTAAGTAATCAACGTTAGCTGGGAAGGATGGTAGATCAGATGTCCGCTAAGCCGCAAGCCGTTTGTGGCCTGTAAGATACAAAGAGACGTGCGGATTTCCGATTCATTACAGTGAAGGTTGCCGCAGCCACAAAGCGAAGGGAGTTTTTTCACGATTTGCCTGGTAAGTGCAGCAGGATTGCTCACCGAAACGGCAAAGCTGGACGATTTCGAGCAATTTGCAAGGTGGAAAGTAATTTGACCGCCTCTTCCCCAAACGCTTTTTCATCCTCCTGAGCATGTGAAAACACGATCGAAAACTGTTCCCCGGTCGCTGCTGTACAAAGGTAGTAGTCCCAGATGATCACTTTACCAGTTGCATCACCACGGGCTCGAATATGCCGAATCCGCCAGCTGCCGTCGTCTCGTACGGTCTCGCCGTCCTGCACCGCCCCCTTCCGCTCCAGCACAGATGTCCTGACGTCCGCCAGAAACTCACTGTCCGGTGTATGCTGGCCGGGAGGCACAATGACCGTACTGGAAATGTTACATTGAGAAACCAGATTTCCATCGCGCAGCTGGCGTAACATCAGAACGGAAGATGTTTCGTGAAACAAGTACCACTCACGACTATGGCGTAACTGCAACTTCAATGGTGTTTGCAGATACAAGTGCTGCTGTTGTTCGGAAGGCAACTCGTCAGGAGCAGCCAGCCCGGCCAACGGGCTCTGTTTGTCAAGACGTTGCTGCCAATGAATGCTAACGGTCACATCCAGGCCAGGACTCACGGGCCCGGGTGATCGCTTTTCCTTCTGCGTCGCAGTCAGCGACTCGACGATGGCTTCCGCCCGGTTAATTTTCACCTGGCCCGAGAAGGACACTTCAGATGTCGACCCTTGTACGGCACCGCTGATCTTGCCGGACAACGAAACCACTGCGAAATCGTCATCAAGGGAAATCAGCTCACACGTGGCCGATTGCTCGATCACCGCTTCAATGCCAGTCAACATAGGAACCAGCCAGGCATCCGTGTTCCAGCGATCGCCCACCTTAACGGCGTTCGTCGGCAACAGTGACCGGACTGCCAATACATCAAACGGCATTTGCAGCAGATCCAACTGCTTGCGAGGTAAAGCGAAGTTCGGCGACCAGACGATCAGTCCTTTTTCTGAACCGGAAACAGTGACAGTCCGGTACGCAGGCGACAATGCCACATCGGTATTGTGATCATTAGCAACCGTGGTTGAGGTTGCGGCTGCCTGAAACCGACGAACGGCTCTCAAGGCAAACGGCCCGCCCTCTTTGCTCGGAAATGTGCTGTTCTGAAACTGAAATTCGCCCGACGACTTCAGCGGAAATCGCTGTGGCCCGCTCTCCGATGGCGTCACGATTTCGCCACTGATTTTCAGGCGATAGTCTACCGTTGTCGTCAACGGCGCCAGGATTTCCGGCAACAACGCGGCCTTAGTTTCGTCAGCTGCCTGCCCGAATACCGGAACAACAATCATACAAATCAGAAAGGGCAGGGGGACTCCACACCGGAATCGGGTCAACAGCATTGGGATAGACTCCTGAATAGAACGAATTCTTCACAGAAGAATACGGAACGCCCATCCGCGAGTCGATGCGAAAATCCAGCGGACTGTTCCGCTGCCCTGCAGGCCGGGAAGGCGAACGGGCACTCCGGCCCTCGCTGTTGAACAATGGATGCACACGAATGCCCAGCTTACGCGGTTAACGCCAACCAGGAACAGACAACTGGCGAACTATCAGACGTCCGCTGTCCGTCACGCGGAGGCGTGACCTACGCTGGGTTGTTTCGCAAGTTGGCGAGCCGCTTTTGCAATTCCGGCCGCATCAAGACCGAGGTCGGCCAGCAATTCGTCGCGATCGCCGTGTTCAACGAATTCGTCAGGAATGGCAAGCACCTTGACGCGATCCGTCGATTCGCCCATGCCATTCGCCGCTTCCAAAACCGCACTACCGAAGCCGCCTATGCGGGCGCTCTCTTCAACCGTAATCACAAAGCCAGCCTGAATCGCACGACGGATGACTTCTTCGTCGACGGGTTTCACAAAGCGAGCATTCACGACTCCAACATCCAGTCCTTCAGCCCGCAGCAGTGCCGCCGCTTCGACCGCTCGCGACAACAGCACGCCGCACGCAAGGATGTTTCCGTCTTCTCCCCACGACAGAACTTCCGATCGTCCGAGTTCAATCGGAGCGACTTCGCGTGTAACCTTTTCCGCACTCGTTTTCGCATACCGAATCGACGTCGGCGAATTGATGCTCAATGCAAAATCCAGCATCGGCTTTACATCAAGCTCGTCGCCCGGAGCCATCACGACCATATTGGGAAAGATACGCATGTACGAATTATCGAACACGCCGTGATGAGTCGGCCCATCCGGACCACACAGACCGGCCCGGTCCAGACAGAACAGCACAGGCAGATTCTGCAGTGCGACTTCCTGAAAAATCTGGTCGAAGCTACGTTGCAAAAACGTGCTGTAGATATCCACGATCGGTCGCATCCCGGACTTCGCCATACCCCCCGCGAACGCAACAGCGTGACCTTCGCAGATCCCGGTGTCAAAGAAACGCTCAGGAAATTCGTTTCGAATGGCTCCCAGATCATTGCCGGCACACATCGCTGCCGTCATCACACAAACCTTTTCGTCGTCCTGCATCGCAGCGTGAATCGCGGCAGAAACAACGTTCGTATACGCAACGCTTTTGTCTTTCGCGACCGGGACGATTTCGTTGTTTTCGTCGCGGCAAAACGGGGCGGGGGTGTGAAACTTAACCGGATCCTTCTGAGCGGGTTCGAAGCCGCTGCCTTTTTCTGTAAAGACATGCAGCAGCACAGGCCCCTTCACATCCTTCACCATTTCCAGATAACGACGCATCGACACAATGTCGTGGCCGTCAACGGGGCCGATGTAACGGAAGCCCATTTCTTCGAACAACATGCCACCATGAAAGAACGTCTTTAACGCTTCTTTAAAGTGACCAAGCATATGCTCAACCGGTTCACCAACTACCGGCAGTTTGTTCAACAACCACGACACATCTCGCTTCAGTCCGTTGTAAAACGGTGCCACGCGAGCCTTATCAAGATAGCTGGCTACACCGCCTACGCGCGGGCAGATCCCCATCTTGTTATCGTTCAGAATCACCAGCAGGTCTTTATTCAAACCAGCCGCGTTGTTCATGGCTTCGAACACGATCCCCGAAGGCAGCGCTCCGTCGCCAATCACAGCGACGGACTTGCGATTTTCGTTTTTAAACAACAGATCGTCTGCCGTCTTCAGTCCTAACACCGTCGAAACACTACTTCCGGCATGACCGGTGACGAACAAGTCGTATTCGCTTTCTTGCGGGTTGGGATATCCCATCAACCCGCCTCGACGTCGGATGGATTCGAATTGCGAAAACCGGCCGGTCACAAGCTTGTGAGGATAAACCTGATGACCGGTGTCCCAGATCAGGCGATCCTTCGAAAAATCAAACACCGAATGCAGCGCGATGCACAACTCGACCACGCCCAGGTTGCTGGCAAAGTGAGCCGCGCGGTCTGACACAATAGTCAACAACACCTCGCGAATTTCTGCCGCCAGAGCTTTCTGCTGCTGGTCATTCATCCCGCGCAGTTCAGCTGGTGACTTCAGTTCGCTGAGAATTTCAAACGACATCAATGATCTCTTTCAACAATGAACCTGGCCAGTTGTCGCAGGAAGTCAGCTCTGGAATCAAACACATCCAGAGCCGCACAGGCTCGATCGACCAGCGACTCTGCCTTCTGCCGACTCGCTTCCACACCAATCAGTGAGGGATACGTCAGCTTTCCAAGTTCGTTATCTCGACCAGTTTCCTTACCAAGTCTTTCGTCATCGCCGGTTACGTCCAGCAGGTCATCGGCGATTTGAAACGCCAGCCCGGTACATTGTCCGAATTCTTTCAGACGCTGACGTTGTTCGGATGTTGCGCCGGCAACGGTTGCTCCCAGTTCCAGAGCAGCAGTGATGAGCGCCCCGGTCTTCATTTTATGGATTTTAACTAATTGTTCTACGTGGATTACGTCTTTGCTGCTGGCGGCATTTGACGTTTCTGATCCGGAACCAGAAGTTGGAACCGTCGAATCGACAGCATCCGAACCCGAATTTCGGCGGATTTCGCCATCCAGGGTATTTCCTGCTGTCGGAAACGGCCCTCGCTCAGCCTCAAGATCCAGAATCTGGCCGCCCACCATGCCAGCTCCACCAGCAGCCCGGGCAAGTACTTTCAGGCAATCGACAGTGACCTGAGCCGTCACGTCAGCGTCCGCCAGAGTTTCGAACGACCATGTTAACAACGCGTCGCCGGACAGGATCGCCAACGCCTCGCCAAAGACAGTATGGCTGGTCGGTCGCCCTCGACGTAAGTCATCATCGTCCATCGATGGCAGGTCGTCATGAATCAGGGAATATGTGTGAACCATCTCGATAGCACACGCCGCAGACAAAGCATCGTTCGAATTGCCGCCGCAGACCTCGGTCGCGATCAACGCCAGGATCGGTCGCAGTCTTTTGCCGCCCGCCATCAGACTGTATTCCACTGCTTCGCGAAGAGCATCTGGCCACTGCCGCGTCTGAATCAGGTCTGTCAGTGACGCTTCAACGCGGTCTCGCAGAGTCGAATAAATATGTTTGAAAGAATCGGCTGACATACCACCACACGCCGCCTGAGGCACTTCTGGCACTGCTTTCCGAGACGCGGTCAGCAAAAATCGTGTTATTCACCGCGGCGGCTTCCGGTTGCAACACGCATAGTCTCGAAGTAAGCAGCCAAAAGCCACCGCATGAGAACGCAAAGTTCGACTTTCCGGGACCTGTCTGCCAGCGGCCTTTTTCTGACCAGATTCCACTTCCCAAAGACGAACAAAACTGGCGAATGTCCGCAATGCACTGGCAACACCACACCGCATCGGCCGATCCGGAACCACCATCCTTCGATTCCGCCGGTGGACACGTCGCCTTTGACCGTCTCGGAAACTCAGTCATCGTGATCAGCAGTGGAGAATGGCAACAGTACGTGTGTGACATAGTTCTCCAGACACTGGACGGAGCTCCGTTCACCAGTCAGCGAACAAAGGATGCGTTCGATGCGGCGGTGAAAACCGTTTGCAGACGATTTACCCGTCTAAGCATTACGTCGCCGACGGAATCAACGCCGAACTCACGCAGCCGTGATTGGATTGCGCTGACGTCGCACAGAAGTCGGCCAGATAACCGCGGCGAGGATCGCGAGGCCTCCACGAGGGCAGGGCGGCTTTGCGTGAAGCGAGTTCTTCATCGGAAACCTGCATGTCGATTGTGCCGTTGATCAGATCGAACCGAATTGTGTCGCCATCGTGTACGCAGGCAATCGGGCCGCCGACAGCTGCTTCCGGCGCACAATGAACACCGATCGCACCATGCGAGACTCCCGAGACGCGTGTGTCGGAAATGAAGGCCACCTTGCCGTCCAGTTCCGGAACAGCCAAAGCCGCCGTCGCGACCAGGACTTCTGGCATGCCCGATGCAACGGGTCCCCAATATCGCAGCACGATCACAGTGCCTGGCTGCACGCGTCGTTCTTCAACCGCCGTCACTATGTCTCGTGGATCATCAAAGCACATCGCTGTGCCCTCAAACACGGGATTCTTCATGCTGGACACTTTGAACACGATGCCATCCGGGGCAAGATTGCCAAAACAAATCTGCATGTCGGCGAACGGCTTGAAACAATTGTCTACGTCGACAATCAAGTCCTGACCTTTTGGTGGAGCCGGAACATCCGCCAGATTTTCTGCCATCGTCCTGCCAGTGACGGTCATGCACGAACCGTCCAGCAATCCACAGTCCAGCAGGTGTTTTAACAGCACAGGCGTGCCGCCGATGTTGTGCAAATCAACCATCGTGCGCAGTCCACGCGGTGCGAAGCTGCACAGCACAGGAGTATCACGAAAGATTTGCTGCAGGTCTCGCAACCCGAAGTCCACTTCGGCTTCTCGCGCTAACGCCAGCAGATGGAGCACTCCGTTTGTCGAACCGCCGGCAGCCGCAATCGAAACGGCCGCGTTCCGAAAGGCCGCCACTGTCAGGATGTCTCGAGGACGAATGTTCTGTTCCAGCAAATTCTTCACAGCCGCGCCGACTCGTCGACATTCCGCACGTTTTTCTGCATCAACCGCGGGAATCGAACTGCTGGATGGCAGCATAAGCCCGATCGCTTCGGCCGCTATTCCCCAGGTGTTGAACGAAGCCGCGATTCCACAACCGCCTGGCCCCGGGCATGCCTTGCGCAGGATCTGATCCGCTTCCGCATCAGTCATCGCTCCGACAGACACGGCAGCCTGCGAATCGTAGACGTCGAGAATCGTGATGTCTTTTCCGTTGTGACAACCTGGCAGAATGCTCCCACCGCTGACGATCAGTCCCGGATAATTCATTCGAGCCAAAGCCATCGCGAAGCCTGGTCCGTTTTTGTCACAATGATGCATTCCGATCATCGCGTCGTAGCAATGTGACGTCACAACACATTCTGCGCTGTTGGCAATCAGGTTGCGGGATGGCAGACTGGCGTTGCCGCCTTCGTGTCCCTGAGTAATATTGTCGCTGACTCCAGGAGTCCCAAATGGAAATGCCAGCATCCCCGCGTCTTCACAGCCTTTTTTGATCTCCGTCGCCAGCTCATAGGCGTGCACGTTGCACGTATTGCCTTCCAGCAACGGCACACCGATGCCAACCTGAGCCTTACCGAAATCCTCTGCCGTCATTCCCAGGGCATAGTAAAACGCGGTGACACCCTTTTGCCATCCGGCAGTAAGTTGCGTGCTGTTCCAATTTACGGGAGAGTTAGACATAAGTTGCTTTGAGTGGGATACTGGTTGAGGATTTCTGCAGGACGGCATTTCCGGGCCGTTCTACGAATGGTTGTACAATTTCAGCAGACTACTTAGCTGTGTCGGGCTGGAGTCGTTTGATGCGAACACTGCGATACCACGCTTCACCCGGAGGTCCGCCGTGAATCTGCAGAGCAATCCTGCCTGACAGCGGAATCTCTTTGTCTGCTTCAGTGTAGTCAACGGTTTGCATGCCGTTAATCCACAACTGAATTCGCGGGCCCTCGCATAAAACGCGATAGTCATTCCAATCATTGCGTTTCAACACTTTCGCCAACTCGTCCTGATCAGGTCCGGTCAATACTTTGCGGCGGCGTGATTCGTCGTACAGACAGCCCCAGTATTGTTGGCCAAGATCCGCCTGATAGCCGATCATCTCGTGATGATCCGGAATCCGTTCGCTACGAATTTGAATTCCAGCGTTGGTATTATCGCCGATCAGCTTAAACTGCAGTCGCAGGTCAAAGTCATCGAACGACTTTTCGTGAGCCAGAAAATAGTTATGAGGAATCTTTTCCTGCAACTGCCCGCCCACCACGCTGTTTTGCTCGACGCGAAACACAGTCGCGTCGCCTTCCCAGCCGGTCGTCACTTTCCCATCAAAGAGGGATTCAAACCCGGGTTCTGGTATTTCTTCAGCAAATACCGAGGTCGCGAAGACGATAGTCACAGCCAGCACGAGACAATTCAGCATCTGTTAATCCCCCAAACGTGATGAACACTTCTTAAAGGGGGATTCTGACAACTGATCGACACTTCGTGAAGGATGTCAGGGCGTTGAACCGCGCCACTTCAGTTTTTCGCATACGGGCGCCCAGGCACGGCGCTCCAGGGAGTGAATCAACTGCACTTTTTAGTTCACTCGTTGGCGCGTTACGTTTGTTACCTTAGGCGCTGAATTCGAAGTCCTGCACCCCGCAGGATGCTTGATTGCCGACCCAGAGCCTCACCAGACTGCGCACGAAAGGACAGAATCAAGTGAATCATGGGCGCGGCACGCAGAGCATAAGGCAAGGTTTTCCAATATCGCGCCGAATTCTCGGGGCGATTTAGACGCCTGCCAACTCGAGTTCCGCCTGGCTGGAACGGATATTGATCGGTTGAATGCTGATTTCACCATCCGGCCCCTCAATTTCGAGGATCGCCGCGTCGTCTTCAATTTCCAGAAGAGTCACTTTGAGATTACCCAAAAGTATGGACTCACCGGCCTGTAGATCGAACTGATGGTTTAGCATGAGCGATACCGTTGAAATGACTAGAGAATCCGCCGCGCCACAAAGCTGTACATCAAGGAAATAAGACGGTGGCAACCAGAAAGGCGGGAATGGACTGAGGATAGGTGTCGTTGGTAGTTGGGAAAGAATCACACAAAGGTTGCCATCCATGCAACTCATCGATCAACCAACTCCGTTGGCGAGCCACATTTATAGTGCGTGCGCAATTCGCGGACAATCGCGAAAACACTTCATGTTAAAACTTCGTGAGACCTTTTTTTCGTTTGAGATTTTCCAGCCAATTGACTTGCAACATCAAGTCAAGAACGCTTTCCGATTAATGCATATCGTTGCACGCTGGGTCGAACCAGTTTCCGTCGCGATGTACAACTCAGCCAAACCATAACTCAAATTCGGTTTTCACAGCAAGAGAAACTCTTTCACGGACGGATTTCCATGAGCAGCGACAACCCCCTTCTGTCTCGAACCGGGCTCCCTGCGTTTGACGCGATCAAACCCGAACACATCGAACCCGCCGTCACCGCAATCCTAAAAGAATGCGCCGAACATCTGGCGACCGCGGAAGCCGCGGAACTCGGCCACTGGGATTCCGTAATGACGCCGCTCGCAAACATCGATCTGCTGTTCGAATACGGCTGGTCACCAGTCAACCATTTGCTGGGAGTCGGCAACAGTGACGAACTGCGAAAAGCTCACGAAGCGATGCTGCCGCAGATCGTTAACTTCAGCCTGGAACTCAAGCAAAGCAAACCGCTGTATGAGCGATTCTGTGCCCTCCGAGATTCCGCCGACTGGAAAAACATGTCCAGCGCACAGCACCGAATTCTAACGCAGGCAATCCTCAGTGCAGAGCAGGCGGGGATCGCTTTGGAGGGTCCTGAACGTCAACGTTTTAACGAAATCGCTCAGTCGCTGTCACAGATTGCCAGCGATTTCTCTAACAACGTGCTGGACGAGACAAAGGCATGGCACCTGGACATCACAGCCAAAGAAGACGCCCAGGGGCTACCAGTCAGCTTTCGAAACATGGCGGCAGCCGCATGGTCTGAAGCCGAAGAAAACAAAGACGCAGCGCCGGCAACACCACAAGACGGACCGTGGCGAGTGAAACTGGATGCGCCCAGCTTTGGACCGTTCATGGAACACGGCACCAACCGCGATCTGCGTGAACAGGCTTACAGAGCGTACGTCACTCGAGCCTCCAGCGGCGACAAAGACAACACTCCGCTCATCGATCAACTGTTGAAACTTCGTCAGGAGAAATGCACGCTGCTGGGTTACGAAAATTTCGCCGCGTTAAGCCTGTCGCGTAAAATGGCGGCGGATGCTGCAGCCGTGCAGAAAATGTCTGACGATCTACTGGCCGCGTCGTTTGAAGGCGGTAAGAAAGAGCTTCAGGAAGTCACTGCACTGGCGAACGAAAACGGACACGTCGGGGATCTTGCACATTGGGACGTGGCCTTCTGGGCAGAACGCCTCCGCGAACAGCGATACGCGTTTACTGACGAGGAGCTGCGGCCGTACTTTTCGCTCGAACGTGTGCTCGACGGACTGTACAGTCTGTGTCATCGCCTGTTCGGAATCACCGTAAAGTCCGCCGACGAAAAAGCAAAGGTGTGGCATAAAGATGTTCGCTACTGTGAAGTCTTCAACGAACAGGGACAACACATTGCCGGCTTCTTTCTGGATCCGTACTCTCGTCCGGAAAACAAGCGCGGTGGTGCGTGGATGAATGACTGTATCGGACGGGCGGTTACAGCCACGGAGACGCGTTTACCAGTCGCGCATTTGATCTGTAACGGAACTCCGCCTGTCGGCGGCACGCCTTCGTTGATGACATTCCGCGAAGTCGAAACGCTGTTTCATGAATTCGGTCATGGTCTGCAGCACATGTTGACAACCGTCGACCTGCGAGATGTGGCAGGGATCAGCGGCGTGGAATGGGACGCCGTCGAATTGCCAAGTCAGTTCATGGAAAACTGGTGTTATCACCGGCCCACATTGCTGGGCATGGCAATTCATCACGAAACCGGCGAAGTTCTTCCGGACGAACTGTTCGAAAAGATCTGCAAAGCCAGAACCTATCGAGCCGCCTCAACCATGTTGCGGCAATTGCAATTCGGCATGACTGACATGACGCTGCATTCGACCTTCGACCCCAACGGCGCTGAATCCGTCTTTGATGCTCACGCAAAGATCGCAGAAAAGACGTCGCCGCTGCCTCCGCTGCCCGAAAACCGTTTTCTCTGCGCGTTCTCGCACATCTTTGCTGGAGGCTATGCCGCTGGCTACTACAGTTACAAGTGGGCGGAAGTCCTCAGTGCTGATGCGTTTTCAGCCTTCGAAGAAGCGGGACTGGATGACGAAGCAGCTGTAGCGGCCACAGGGCGAAAGTTTCGCGACACCGTATTATCCGAAGGTGGAAGTCGGCATCCAATGGATATCTACCGCGACTTCCGCGGACGAGAACCCAACACGGATGCTTTGCTGCGGCACAGCGGTCTGGCTTCCGCGTCGTAGAGTTTCCGCTTCAGCTATAGTTTGCCGTACGCCTTCGGCAGACGGTTAAACGCAATACCGTTCAATAAGCAGCAACTGTTTGCGACGATAGTATTTAGCCCCCGGTGAACACACCGGAGGAAGACGCGATGCGACATCACGCATCGGATTCGGGTGTAGCACCTCGCTGGTTGTTCTTCCCCGCGTGTATTCACGCGGGGCTAAATCGTTACAGCAAATCACGTTGGGGAAAATTGAACGAGATTGCGGTTAAACGAACATTCATTGCACAAACAACAGGCGAGTCTCACTCCTTTCGAT
>CALFOL010000574.1 GCA_937919915.1 uncultured Planctomycetaceae bacterium | reverse complement strand
GACCTGGCGATTGATCTGGGGACTTCGTCTACGCGCATTGGTTTGCCCGGGGAGGGCATTCGGCTGGATGAACCTTCCGTTGTGGCTGTTGGGCGCGGTCAACGCGGCGTTGTTGGAAAAGGTTCCGCTGTCGGCAAGCTGGCACACCAGATGCTGGGACGCACTCCCGAAGGGATTCGTGCGGTGCGACCGATCGTGCATGGAGTCATCAGCGACTTCGAACTGACCGAAGCTATGCTGCGGTATTTCATGAAGAAGGCCACCGGACGAACAATGGGCTTTCGGCCTCGCGTGATCATCGCTGTTCCCGGTTCCATTAGTGCGGTCGAAAAGCGCGCTGTGATCAACAGCGCTGAGCGAGCCGGAGCCGGGCAGATCTGGTTGATCGAGAAATCACGCGCGGCTGCCATCGGCGCTGGGCTGCCGATTTCTGAACCGGTGGCGAGTATGGTCTGTGATATCGGTGGCGGAACGACCGAAGTGGCCGTGATGAGTCTCGGCGATCTGGTCGCGACGCGTTCAATTCGCACCGCCGGTGACGAAATGGATCAGGCGATCGTGAAGTATCTGCGTCGACGCTATTCGCTTCGTATCGGAGAGCGATCGGCCGAAATTCTGAAGACATCAATTGGCAGCGCGGCGCCGTTGGATCATGAACTCAGCCACGAAGTCAGTGGTCTCGACACGGCCAGCGGTATTCCTCGTAAAGCCATGATCACCAGCGAAGAGATCCGCGAAGCGCTTTCTGAGCCGCTTGGAAATATTGTCGACTGTATTCGCAGTACGATCGAAGCCTGTCAGCCGGAGCTGATTGCAGACCTGGCAGACACCGGGCTGGTGCTGACGGGGGGGGTTGCTCAACTGCGAGGACTCGATCGCTACCTGACACAACACCTGGGCATTCCAGTGCGTGCCGCGGAGTCACCGCGGAACACGGTCACTCGCGGTGCGATGATCTGTCTCGATCATCTCGAGCTGTGGCAGGATCGCCTGGACAACGGAACGTAGAATTAGCATGGTTTAACCCGTAGCCGCAGGGCCGCAGGCGAGGATTCGTTGGGATCCAAAGCCTCGCCTGCGGCTACGGATTAAACGATCGAACACAACTCGCAGGTCATATTCGTTATTATGCGTTCACCTAATTCGTCATCCGGAATGTGGTTCGGTACCTGCACAATGCTGCTGCTGATGGCGACTGTCTGGGTGGCGAATACTGTCGGCTATCTGACGTCTGTTCGTATGGCCTTGCAAAACGTTATGAGTCCCGCACGACTGGCGGTGGCGGCGATCGGATCATTGCCGGCTGGATCTTCCGCCACGGCAGAGCCAGATTTCACAGACAGCGAAGTTGTTGAACTTCAGAATGCCTTGCTGGAGAACGAATTACAACGTCGTCAATTGCTGATCGAAAACGCGCGGCTGCATAACGAACTGAGGTCAACCAAACGCATGGCGGCGATTGAAGCCGTCAGCAGTCAGGACCTGGTTGATTTCGTCGCGGTAAAGGCGAAGATACTCAGTCACGCTGGATTGTCCGACAGTCTGCGAGAAGCGTTCATTGATGCTGGTAAGGCTCAGGGGTTGCAGCGATCGCAGTTAGTCGTGAGCGGCGCGGGTTTAGTTCTCGACAAGGGTACCGATCAGGGGATCGCGGCCGGTCAGAAGGTTGCGCACGGTACTGCAGTCGTCGGGCGAATTTCCAAAGTCTCGCAATGGGTGGGTTTGGTTCAGCCGATCACCGCCGAGGACTTTTCGGCCGCCGTTCAGATTGTCAAGCTGGCACCGCAGGGGGCGTCTTACGGCGCCAAAGGTTTACTGGAAGGAACAGGCACCGGCGGCTGTCGCGTGACGGCGATTCCTTATACGGAATCCGTGGCCGTCGGTGATGAAGTTTTCTCGGCCGATATCGACGGCGTGCAGGGGCCGAGGTTGTATTATGGTCGAGTCGTGCATGCAGAATTCTCTGCCGGAGGGGAATGGGATGTTCGTGTTGAACCAGCCTTTCAGGCGGACACGCTGCAAGAGGTTGCCGTTGTTCAGCAGCGATTGAATACGGCTCGCACAGGAGTTGCTCGTCAATGAAAACGAACTTTATTTGGCTGCTGCTGCTATGGTTTGTGCTGGTCCTTGAGCAGGCGCGCGTGGATCTTCTGTTGTCTCAGAGTCTGCTGATGCCGGTTGCGGTGGCGTGTCTGTTCTGGCAGCGGAATGGCGCGGGAAGTGTTCTGGCCGGAATTGCACTGACAGTGCATTGGTTGCTGCAACCGGTGCTGGCACCGATTGCGGGAGCCGTCGTGCTGGTGCTGGCGACGATGCTCATCGCTCGTGGGGCGCGGCAGGCAACGTGGTCTCCAACGGTGTCCCGGAAATCAATGAACGCGTGGTGGGTAGATCCGTTGTTTGTGCTGGTCGTCGGGCTGGCCTGCCACTCGATTGTCTCGACAGAATTCAACCTGCAAACTGCGGCTCCGGCGTTCTTAAGTCGGTTGTTGATCGCGATCCCTGCACTGGGGCTGTTGCTGTTCGCGTCTCATGCGGCGGAAGAATTTGGTTGGCGTAAAGTGTCTCAAATGTGATGCGAAATCAACGGGGCAGGGTTCCGTTTCAAGGTGTGCCACTGGCTTTGCCAGTGCTGTTCTTGTACGACACACTGGCAGAGCCAGTGGCACACAAGGCATCTGTTGATCACTGAGGAAATTATCGCTGTATGCGAAATCAACCGCTGAATCCTGATCTGTCCGTTGGCGACCCAACAGGTGATTCGCTGATCGATCCGCCAGCAGCAGTGCGTTTTCGCAGTCTGACGATTTTCTTTTTTGTCGCAGCGTGCATTGTGTTGAGCCGCATTTCGTGGGTGAAAGCAAACCTGCAGCAGCGGTATCTGAGCGCACTGAATAAGACGACCACGGAATACGAACTTATCCCCGCGCGGGACGGACGGATTCTTAGTGAGGCGGCCGACGTATTCGCAACCGACGTTGAACAATACTCCGTGCAGGTTCATTATCGCTGGCTGCAGGATCCGGTTGATGAAGGGTGGCTGCAACGACAGATTCGCAGTCATCTTTCACGGTCTGAACGATCGAACACGGCAAATATCGATCAACTGACATCTGAACTGATCCAGCAGCGAACTGAGATGTGGAATCGTCTGGCGGACGCGAACGATATGAGTGAGCCTGAGTTTTCTGCGAAGCGGCAGGCGGTTCAGGAACGGGTGAGCCGCATTGCCGACTCGGTCAACGTTCGACGCGATCAAGTCGCCGATCAGAGTGTGACAGACGAGTCTGGTGAGGGCATTTTGCTGAAACTGGCCGCCGGCATTCGGTCATCGCTGACGACCGCGCCGCGCCGTGAACTGGAACGCATTGTTGTCCGGGAAGAGGAGTCGTACCACGAGCTCGTTGCCGATGTGCCGTTAAGCACTGCCGGGATGCTCAGAGAACAGTCGCATCTGTTTCCTGGCGTACGTGTTGTTGCCGGTAGTCGACGGACGTATCCCTTATTGACCGTCGCCGCGCATGTGGTTGGTGCGCGCACGGCGGCGACGGAACAGGACTCGCAAGTCCAGCCGCAGACGTTCTTAGACGGTGGTTGGCAGCCACGACCTGGCCGTTTCGGAGTTGAGCGCAGTTACGACCATCAGCTGCGGAGTGTTCCCGGATCGCGTCGGATTGTTCGCAATCGTCGGATGGAAATTGTGGAGTCGGAAGTGGAACGGCAACCAGTCGCTGGGCGCGACGTGCTGTTGACGCTGAATGTTTCACTACAAAAACACGCCGAACAGCTCCTGGCCGAAGCGTTGCTGGATTATCCATTACAGCTGTTAGCAAATGATGAGGATGTTGACGCGGCAGAACAGCCACAGCCTGTTCCAACCGGTGGCTGCATTGTCGTGATGGAAGTCGCCACTGGTCGGATCATTGCGGCCGCCAGCGCGCCCACGTTTGGCTTGTCGTTGTTTACGGGATCATCGTCAGCAGACTGGGACGCTGTGAATCAGGACCAGAGGCATCCGTTTCTGTTTCGTGCGACGTCGATGGCGATTCCTCCGGGGTCTGTGATGAAGCCGTTGTCTGCCGTGGCAGCGATCGAATCGGGTGGCTTGAATCCGGACGCTCCGTTCTATTGTCAGGGGTATTTGCGTCAGCCGGACGCACATCGCTGCCTGATTTTTCGACTGTACAGTC
Organism: uncultured Planctomycetaceae bacterium; assembly: GCA_937919915.1. Taxonomy (GTDB): domain Bacteria; phylum Planctomycetota; class Planctomycetia; order Planctomycetales; family Planctomycetaceae; genus Fuerstiella. Next base: position 14,375 of record CALFOL010000574.1, on the reverse strand, counting down.
AGGGACATAACGACATCACGCTGTCTCGCGCGATTGCTCAATCGTGCAACGTGTATTTCTTTGCGGCGGCTCAGAAGATGGGCTTCAAACCGCTCAGGCACTGGTGTGATCGCTTTGGGCTTGGTCGACCAACAGGTATTGATCTGCCCTCGGAAAGATCGGGCAACCTTCCCGATGGTGATCGAGTCGAAAACGAAGCGCTTGGTCTGGCGATTGGTCAATCCAGCCTGACCGTGACTCCACTGCAGATGACTCGCGCGATGGCAGCGATTGCGAATGGTGGTTGGCTGGTGACTCCGCATGTGGTCAGTCCTGACGGAACCGCTCGGACGACAGCCGACGTCGACGACCGTCCCCGCGAGCTGACTCGGAGACGTCTGGCAGGGCTGACGGAGGGCACGTTGGAACGGATTCGAGAAGGTATGCGCGCGGTTGTAGAGGAACCGTATGGATCAGGGCACAAGACGGTTCGATTAGACGAAGTTGCGATCGCCGGAAAAACGGGGACAGCAGAAAACGGCGGCGGTCGGCCGGACCATGCCTGGTTTGCGGGCTATGTTCCTGCTGATCAACCGCAGTATGCGTTTGTTGTGGTGTTGGAACACGGCGGCTCGGGAAGCCGGGCGGCTGGGCCGCTTGCCCGAGAGCTTGTGCGAAAGATGGTTAACTTAGGCTTGGCAAGCCGCGGACGTTAACCCTCGTTTCAGCCCTTAACGGACGTGTGCCAGTGACGATGCCGGACGCACTGCCGAAGCCAGTGGCACACGTGAACAGATTTTCGGTCGCTGTAAGCACCCGCCCACAAATAATCGCACATAATGAATGACCACCCAATAATTCAGGTAAGGATGATCCGAAGATTATTATGTGCGAAAACATATAAGCGCCTGCTTATTGATAGAAGTTCGCCGAATTTTTGCGAACCTTGTTCGGCCCAGGGTGTCTTTGTGACGTAAGTTACCTGTGAGATCCCGGCTCTGCATTGCCCGGAAGGCATCTCTTTTCGCCGATGACTTTCTGTTCCGGCGTGTGGCAGTTACTCTTCAGAATGGCGGTCAGACGACCAGTCAGCCGCAACCGTCTGTGTGTTCATGAATTGAACCATGCTGAGATTGCCCTGAATTCACACAATTCGTTCATCCGAGCGAACTAATATCCGTTCGCATCGATAGCGAACAATTTTGCACGCCCTGCAGGGGCACAACTGAGCGAACATCGCTCTGAGGAAACACATTGAGTCAACTAGAAAATCAAATCATCGAACATCTGTCGGGTCCCAATTACAAGCCCATCGAAAGCGGTGCGATTGCGAAGAAATTGCGAGTCACCAAAAAAGACATGTCGAAGTTCAACGGCATCATCGCATCGTTGGTGGCTGCCGGAAAAGTTCGTGAAGGCAAAAAAGGTCGCCTGCAGTTGAAGGCCGGTGACGGATTTGTGACCGGCATTGTGAAGAAGATCAGCAGCGGGGCGGCGTTTGTTGTTCCTAATGATCGTCCTGCTGACGGTTCCGATCGTAAGGCTCACGATGTCTATATCTCCGAGCGCGATTTGCAGGACGCTCAATCGGGTGACGAAGTTCTGGTGCGGCTGACCAGTGAGCGGCGCGGTGGCGGGCAACGCTGCGGTCGAATCGACAAGGTACTGGAACGTTCCAGCAGCATCTTTGTCGGCACCTATCTGGAAGTGGATGGCCAGGCGTTTGTGCGAATCGACGGGACTGCGTTTCAGGCCGACATCCACGTCGGCGATCCTGGTGCCAAGGGAGCTCAACCGGACGATAAAGTCGTCATCGAAATGTTGCGGTTTCCTTCGGCCAGTCGCGTCGGCGAAGCTGTGCTGACGGAAGTACTCGGAAAACGCGGCGATCCGGGCGTCGATACCATGAGCGTTGTGCATGGTCTGGGGATTCCTTATGAATTCAGCGAAGACGTACTGGAAGACGCCAGGCATCAGGCAGAGATGTTCGACGAGACCGACTTCGGCGACCGCCTGGACCTGACCAAAGAAACGATTGTCACGATCGACCCCGCGTCGGCGCGTGACTTCGACGACGCGATATCGCTGCGAAGAGACAAACGCGGACACTGGCAGCTGGGTGTCCACATCGCCGATGTCGCGCACTTTGTTCCTGTTGGTGGAGCACTGGATGATTCTGCGAAAGATCGCGGCACAAGCACTTATCTGCCACGGCATGTGATTCCGATGCTGCCCGAAGTCATTAGTAATGGGCTGGCCAGTCTTCAGGAAGGGCAGGTTCGTTATACGAAGTCGGTGTTTATCGAATTTGATGAGAAGGGCTTTCCGCAGGGTGCTGAGGTTGCGAATACGGTGATTAAGGTGTCTAAGCGATTCGCTTACGAAGAAGTAATGCCGGTCGTTAATGCTCCAGGCAACTATCGGAACAAAGTGGACACGAAAGTTGTTCAGCTGGTGCTGAGAATGCATGAACTGGCGATGCTGCTGCGACGCATCCGTTTTGCCGACGGAGCGTTGCAGATGGGTATCCCCGAGGTCGAAATCGACTTTGATAACGATGGCAACATTACGGGAGCCCACGAGCGGCATCATGATGAAAGCCATGAGATCATCGAAGAGTTCATGCTGGCTGCGAACATCGCAGTGGCTCAGATTCTGACCGCCAAAGACATCCCGTTTCTGCGTCGAACCCATGCGACTCCGGACGAACTGCGCCTGAAAGGGTTTCAGGAATTCTGTGCCGGGCTGGGGTACGAACTGGACAAATTTCAGAGTCGCAGGGAGATTCAGTCGGTCATCAACAGTGTTGCCGGAGAACCTGAAGAACGGGCGGTGAATTTTGCGTTGCTGCGAGCGATGAAGCAGGCGGAATACAGTCCGGAAGATTTCGGTCACTACGCTTTGAATGAAGATCACTATTGTCACTTCACCAGTCCGATTCGTCGTTATCCGGACCTGACAATCCATCGACTGATTGGCGATCTTGCTGCGGGGAAGTCGCCGAAGATGGCCAATATGGGTGAGCTGCTGCAGCTTGGGAAGAATTGCTCAACAACAGAACGCCGAGCGGAAAAAGCAGAACGCGAACTGAAGCGGATCAAGTTGCTGCGTTATCTGGAAGACAAAGTCGGCGAGGAGATGGACGCGTTCATTACGGGCGTTGAGAACTTCGGGATGTTTTGCCAGGGGATCAAAATTCCAGCCGAAGGTTTGGTGCATATCAGTTCGCTGGCAGACGATTTCTACAATTATAACCAGACGACTCGCACGTTGACCGGTGACCGGACGAAGTCCGAGTATCGGTTGGGTGATACGGTGAAAGTTGTCGTTGTGAACGTCGACGTGGACCGCCGTCAGCTGGATCTTCGAATCGTCAGTCCGCCCAGCAAGCCTGGAAAGCGACGTGCGCCAGTCGCGACAAAGAAGTCGAAGCCCCAGGGGAAGCCCGCGTTTGGAGATAAGCCAAGAGGGTCAAAAGGCAAAGGTAAACCGAAGGGGCCAGAGAAATCATCAAAACCGCCTGTGAAGGGCAGAGGCAAGAAGCCTCGCAAGCGAAAGTAGTATTGCGCACGGTCGCCTATGGCCTTGTTGGCGTCCTTTTCCCGGTTTTGCCGTTTTCCCCAAAGCGAAAGAGCAGTCAGAGGCCGAAATCCCCGATACTTTGGCAGGCAGCTGCAAACCGAGTTTGCCGGATGATGACCTCGTTGGTATCCTGATCACCTTGTTGTTCGACAAAAGTCGAATATTTCTGGCTTCCCGTTGCTAACAATGTGCGCCGATTCGGGAAGGCCTTTACCACATCAGAGCAAACGCTCAAATTCGCGACCAGACAGTCGCGCTTGGAGAAGACCACAAAATGGGTACGAAACGAACCGGAAAAGGGCGTCGAAAGATTGGCCGTAAGAAACGACGCATGCGAGCGAAAATTCGCCACCGCAAATAGACGATCCGATCGTTTTCCATTTTGAGCTCAAGGCGAAGCCCGGTTCGACGTTCTGTCGTATCGGGCTTTCTGCATGCGCGGGTTTTGGCGAATGCGGGGGCTGATCGAGTTGCACCGGATCAGGGAAAACTGTCCGTCTGACTTTAAGGTTTCCGCGGAGCTTGACAGCGCGTGAGGTGGTTTGAATCCTAGTGTTCAATCCTGTGTTGCATTTTGGCAACATCTCTCACCGTTTTCTCTGCCACAGCTTACCCAAGCGGAGACCGACCTGATGACTCCTACATTTCGTCCCCTCCTTCTATTGATGACCGCACTGGTCGTTGGTCATCCCTGCACTCTGTTGGCTGATTCAACAGCACCGACAGAGACGACAGTGATCAAGTCGCAATTGGACGCTGCATTAAAGCAGCAGTTGGAAGCTCAAAAGCAGGTTGCGCTAAAAAAAGCGGCTGTGGACGTTGAGAAGAAACGAGAAGCAGATCTTCAGCGACAACTTGCGGAAGCAAAGCAACGTTCGCAGGGCGAAGCAAAGGCACTCGAGGTTGCCACACAACAACAGAATGCGACGGCCCAGCAAGTCGCCGCATTGTCCGAAAGTCTACAGCGACATCAGCACGTAGATCGTCTCGCTGCGACTGCTTTAGCTGTTAGTAACCAGGCCGCAGCGGCTCGCGACAAATACAAGTCTCTTGTTGATCAGGCCGCTGCATTGAAGCAAACGGCTCTCGATCAGCAGCAGCTCGAAAGCAAAGCTGTCAGCGCTAGTCAGGTTGCCAAAGAACAGCTTCCTAAAACAACAGAAGAATTGACGAAGGCCCGTGCCGCGTTTGATGTGGTTGCGAAAGAACTGGACGTCGCTCGTCTGGCCGTCACGACTGCTCGAACAGTTGTCAAAGAACAGCAGGCAGCTGGGCAGACGGAACGGTCACGTTCGTTGAAAGCGGCCGCAGCATTGGTTCAGGTCAACGCCAGCATCAAGTCACTGCAGGATTCTCTGACGACCATCCAGGCAGCCGCAAAGACCGCAGACATCGATCCTCAGGAAGCCGGTGCTGAGCTGACCAAATCAATCGCCGGTGTGATGCCTCTGCAGCAGCGTGCGAACGAGCTGGTAGCAGCCGCCAACGCCCGAATCGCAGCCGCTGAAAAGCAATTCGCCGAATCAAATACTGCGTTGTCAGCAGCCCAGGCGAAGGTTCGCGAACATCAAAATACGTATGCGGAACACAGTCGGACTCACTTTAAACTGCAGTTAGCGCTGGCTGATCTCCAAAGCGGAGAAAAGCTGTATCAGAAACAGATCGCGGACGCGAAGGCTCAGCAGGAGCAACTGATCGTGAAGCAGACGGAGTTTGAGCCGCAGATTGCTGCTGCTCTGTCCGAGTTTGAAAAAGTCGAAGCAGACTATGTGACCAAACAACGCGTGGCGGAAGCCGCGATGGAACCGCTCGGCCGATTCGTATCGTTCTCTAAGCACATCGCCCCAATCTTCGCGAAGCGTTGTGTGGCCTGTCATAACACTCGAACGGCAAGCGGTCGGCTGAACATGGATTCATTTGCCGCTTTGGCTAAGGGCGGAGAATCGGGAGCTGCATTCGAAGGTCACGAAGCGGACAGTTCGCTGTTGTTGTCGATGATTGAAGACGGCTCAATGCCAAAGGATGCTGATCCTTTGACGGAGGAAGAGATCGCTCTGGTCAAAAAATGGATACAGGTTGGATCGCCATTGGATGCGGGTGTTATTGCGACGGCGGATTTGTTTCAGGTGATGCCAGAGATGGCTCAGCCGCTGCCACCGAAAACCTATCGCGTGCCCATCCCTGTGACTGCGACAGCATTCAACCCCGATGCCAGCATTCTGGCCTCGTCCGGCTATCACGAGATTCTGCTGTGGAACACTGCCGACGGCAATCTTTTGCGACGCATCACCAATGTGGCGGAACGCGTTTACGACCTGAAGTTCAGCAAGGATGGTACTCAACTGGCAGTTGCCGCCGGTACTCCCGGGCAGCTCGGCGAAGTCAAGATTTTCTCAACGGCTGACGGAAAACATCTGCAGACGCTCGTGCGGACAAAAGACGCGATCTTTGCCGTCGCATTTAGTCCGGACGAAAGCCATGTTGCGGCTGGCGGTGCAGATCGAATCGTTTACGTCGTGGAGGTTTCCAGTGCAAAGACGGTTCTACAGATCGAAGATCACGCAGATTGGGTGATGGATGTCAGCTGGTCTCCGGACAGTAAACAGTTGGTGTCATCCAGCCGCGACAAGACAGTCAAAGTCTTTGATGCCGTCAGCGGTGATTCTGTGACAACTTTCAGCGGTCACGGTGATGCAGTTTACACGGCTGCGTTTCTGGCAGACGGTAAAAGTGTTGTCAGTGCGGGCAGCGATCGGCAGGCACGCGTCTGGAATGTTGCTGATGCCAAAGAAGTTCGCAAGATCGGCGGCTTCGGAAGTGACATCTTCCGCCTGACGGTGACACCAGAGAACCACTTGCTGACCGCTAGTGCCGACCGCAACGCTCGCGAGCACAACCTGGCCGATGGGGAAATCGTTCGCACATTCGCTGGTCACAAAGACTGGGTGTACACGCTGTGCTACAACCCAGGAAAGAAGCTGATCGCCACCGGCAGCTATGATGGTGAAATCCGTGTTTGGAATTCCGAAGATGGCAGCGTGGCGACATCGTTTATCGCGATCCCCAAAGCGGGCGACAATGCGACGGTAGCTGCCGCTGAAAAATAGCAGCTACTTCTGGAGACCTGCGATTCTTCAGTGTTTTCTGCGTTTTCTGTGTCTTCCGTGGTTAAGTGATCGGAGGATAGGTTTGACCACGGAAGACACTGAATACACGGAAAATGCGGTGTTTCGGTGTGAATAGCCGAAGTTGATGGTTCGCTGCAGCGAGCCGTATCCAGGCCGGCCTCGTTCAACTCTCCACATCGCGTTATCCTTCAGCGTTCCCTTTGAGTCACACTTGTGGTTTTCGCTGTTCGAGGAAATGTTATGTCACGGCCGTTCTCTAAGTCTGTTGTCTGTGGTTTGATTTTGAGCGTCTGTTCCGGCTCGCTTTTTGCCGCTGACTGGAATCAGTTTCGCGGCCCCAACCGCGATAATCTTTCGACAGAAACCGGACTGCTGGATCGCTGGCCGGAAGGTGGTCCGGAACGGCTGTGGACAGCAACTGGTCTCGGCGAAGGTTATTCGACGGTCGCTATTGTCGGCGATCTGATCTACACAATGGGCAACGTCGATGGCGGCGAACACCTGATCGCACTCGATCGCAGTTCGGGCGACATCGTCTGGAAGGCTCGCAATGGTGGCGAGTACCGTGAAGGGCAGGGCAACGGCCCCCGCGGCACGCCGACTGTCATTGATGGAAAGGCCTATTGCCTCGGCGGCAATGGAGATCTCGGATGCTTCGACGCCAACACGGGCGACGTTGTCTGGCAGAAGAATATCCTGAACGAATTCGGCGGTTCCAATATCACGTGGGGCATCAGCGAATCGGTACTGGTTGATGATGGCAAAGTGATTTGTTCGCCCGGCGGTAGTCGCGGCACCATCGTAGCGCTGGACGCGGCATCGGGAAGAACCAATTGGGCGTCGAAGGTGCCAGAGAGCCCACAGGCATCGTATGCGTCGCCGATGGTTGCTCAGGTTGGCCGAGTCAAGCAATACGTTGTCTTCACCAGCAAAGGTATCGTTGGTGTTCGAGCGACCGATGGGCAGCCGATGTGGGGACAGAACAAATCGTCCAACGGCACTGCCAACTGTGCAACGCCGCTTGTGATCGGCAGCCGTGTGTTCAGTTCGTCTGACTATGGTACCGGCTGCGAACTGGTGGAACTGCGTTCTCAGGGAACCACGACGACGACGGCGCGAGTGGCCTACTTCAACAAAGATATGAAGAACCATCACGGTGGAATGATTCACCTGAACGGTTTCGTCTATGGATCAAACGGCGACATTCTGGCCTGCGTGAATTTGCGAACAGGAACGCCGACCTGGCGGGAACGCAGCAAGAAGGGATCCGTCGTTTACGCGGACAATAAGATTGTCTTCCGTCACGAAGGTGGCGAAGTGTTTCTGCTGGCCGCAGATTCTCAGTCGTATCAGGAACTCGGACGATTCAATCAGCCCGACCGCAGCGGCCGACCGGCGTGGTCTCACCCCGTGATTGCAGATGGGCGGCTCTATTTGCGAGACATGGATAAGCTGCTGGTTTACGAAATCGGTGAGTCCGGGAGGTAGCGAATTTATGCTTTTGTGTTGTTGGCCCGTGGTTTCTTAGACAAATTCAGTCGGCGTGCGTTTCGAGGCGTTTATTACAGGCAATTGTCAACGTTCCGGACGCGAATCGTCGGGGAATTTAATGTCATGACTGTCGAGGCAGAAGCGAATCCCTACGCCGTTCCTGAATCGGCGAGTGCTCAATGGGTAACTCCGAAGGGGTACACGGTCGACCAGTGCCAACGGCGATTCTTAGCCGCAGGGGTTATTGGAGCCAGTGTTGGTGGAGGCGCAGTTTTCTTTGTTGGCTCAAACAGTCCCGATATTCTGGCAACGCTCTATCTGCCCGGTCTTGCGTTTGGGATCGCCCTTTGGATTTCCATTGAACGCTGTATTGGTTCAGTTTCTCACGTAAAGAAACTGATGATCGTATTTGGTTCGCTGATGGCATTTGCGACTTGTGGATTCGTTTATACAGTCATTGGGCAACCCAGTGGTTGGCGGCTTGTGCAGCCTGTCAGTTGGACGACTCTGAAGCCATGCCTTCTGGGGCCAGTCGCGGGCGCAACGATCTTGATCGGTGTGCTGGCTGTGACCGGCCGAAATCTCACAAAAAAGATGTTGCTGTCCGGCTGGGGCATTCTTTCGGTTGGTGGCTTTGTTGCCATGTTCGCCAGCGATGAGCTGGGCATGCGGCACCACTATCTGGACGAAGTTGTCACCGCTGCGATCTGTGTTGGGGTCTATATCGCAGTTGCGGCGGGTGTGATCGGTTGGCAGATGGCGGCGGCAAATTTGCGGCCGGGGGACGTTCCTCGTGATTCCCAGGGCTAAGAGGTCTTCAATGGAATCCGTTGAGTCAAATCCCTACGCCTTTCCAACGTTGCTTGAGGTGAAACTGCGGACACCTCGCGGATACTCGCCGTTGAGTTGTTTGGTGACGACACTGGTTTTCGGAATGTTTCCGGCAGTTGTTTCCGGGATCGGTGTGGGAGTGTTGAGTGCGTTGTCGGCCTCGGCCTTCCTTCAGATGGCTCCGCTGGGCGTTGTCTTCGGGCTGTCTCTGTGGTTTGTGATTCAGGTCTTGATTGGTGAAGTGTCCGGTCGCCGACGAGTCGTGCTTATCATGGGATGTCTGGGTGCATTTTTGATATGCGGTATTGTTTACGACAGGGGAGTACTCCGTGGCGATTCGTCCGAGTCTTTTCGCCTTTTTCGCGCTGGTGTTTTCGGCACTGCCACAGGAGCCACGATTCTGGTTCTTGTCCTGCGATTTGTTGGTGGCAATGTTTCCCGAACTGTGTTTGTAACGCTGTGGGGCGTCTTCGTGACACTCGGCACGTTAGCGATCTACATTGTTGAGCACGCACACATGCACGGTGGTTTTGGTGATGCAACGACGGTTTCGTTCGCTTGTGCGGCGGTTTTTCAAACGGTCATGTTGGCTCTGGTCACATGGCAGGTCGCGTACGCGAGTGCGACACTCCCGGTCTCTTGGCCGGCAGCTGATCCGGACGACAGCTGGGAAGTCGATGGTCTCCGCAAGAAGGAGCGAATACACGCCAGTCTGTCCAGAGTCAGGCAGCGAAGGCAGCAGTAGAACGGCTCTGGCTGTTCCATGTGCACAGCCACTGCCGCTGGGGGGGGGGACTCGAGTCACACCGGATCGCCGCCCGCCCGCCGAATGCCTGTGACGTTCACGCCACTGCCTATGAGAAGGTTGTTTTCGTACGCCCAGTTGTAGAAACCGCCGCTCTTTTCCGGCGGCAGAACCTGCAGTTGATCGAAGCCCGCTTCGCGGAACCAGATGGACAGTTCTGCGACGGTGTGATGATATTGATAGTCCGGTGCCCACCAGTCGAATGTGTCGCATACGCGGTTTTCGTAGCTGGGATGCGCACTGAAGTTCACAATTTTATTCAGCGTGCGGTTGATGATTGGTGTGCCGCCAAGGATTGCTCCCAAATGGCAAAACGGTTTCAACACGGGCGCTGGTAAACGTCTTGTGATACCCCGCAGACTCGAATTGATCGCTTCCTGCCACCACTGGTTGCGGCGATATAGCCAGACGGAATAACGGCCGCCTGGTTTCACGAGTCTCGCAACTGCGTCGAAGACTTTGCGAGTATCAGCGTCGTGATGCATCACCCCGATGGAAAATGCGAAGTCGAACGACTCCGTTTTCAGCGGCAGTTGCTTCAAATCGGCCTGTAGAAACCGCACATCAGCAAGGTGCGAACAAAGTTGCGTCGCTTTGTCGACTGCGCGGCTGTGATCTGCGCCGATTACCGTCGCCCCTGCTTCGCCGCAGATTTTTGAATAGCGGCCTCCACCGCAACCGGCGTCGAGCACTCGCAGGCCCCGCATCTGTTCCAGAGGCATGCCCGTCTTGGCAACAAACGTGGCGCGGTCTTCGTCGTCGTGGGCGACTTCGTACGTGTTCCACTGATCGCCGAAGCTTTTCAGATGTTCGTCGGAAACGAAACGCGGGATGCCGTCGATGACCGGCCATGACTCAGAGCGGTCGTCGTTGAGAATGCGATCCTGCTGTTCGTCGTATGCCAGTTGAGTACCGGTTGCCGGATCTCGCAGTTGCGCGACAAGTTGTGGATCAATGATGGATGTCTTGTCGTTCATTCTAATTCCCAAACCGACCACCTGCTGTCGATTCGACTTCTTGTTTCGGCGAACTTGTTCACATTGAGTCAACGTTTCCGAGCGTCAGCTCGAATCGTCTCGCGGGCCTCAGATTTCAATGTGCTGTAAGTCTTCTGCAAGTTCCGTGGCCGGAAAGATTCTGCGAATGCTGTCCAGTTCGATCGGGTCGTCTTCCGGATGCTGCGGATCGGTGTGAACCAAATACAGCCGCTTTGCTCCGGCTGCCTGCGCGACCTTCGCAACGGCTGTGGCTGAACTGTGCCCCGTTTTTTGAGCCCAATCCTGCATGTCGTCTGGGAAATAACATTCATGAATCAATACGTCGACATTGCGGATAAACGCCAGGTAATTTCCTGGAGCCGTCGTGTCCGTGATGTAAGCCAGCGATCGATCGGGCCAGTCGATGCGGTAGCCGACGGAACCACCGGGATGTTCCAGTCCGATCCAGGTCAGTTTTCCGCCGTGTGAAATTTCGATTTCGCTGGTTGCCGGGAGTTCGCACCATTCAAACGGCGGCTCGACCGGAAACAGGGCTTCGGCAAACAAATGAGTGCGTACCGCTGCCAGAGTTTTCTTGGTTCCATGGACGCGGACCTGCGAAACATCTCCCCGTAACACCGGCACCAAAAAGAACGTCAGCCCGCAAACATGGTCCAGATGCGCGTGCGTCAGAAACACATCCAGCGTGTCTGTTTTCAGTCGCTCCTGAACTCGAAAGAACCCCGTTCCCGCATCCAGCGCGATTCCAATATCCGGCAGCAACAAACTGGCCGTGTGTCGCCGTTCGTTGGGGTGGTAGCCGCCGGTTCCGAGGAATGTGAGTTGCATGAATGACTGAAACGTGAAAATTGTGTCCAGGTATGCCGAGAAAATAGCAGAAGCGAGTCCTTTGTCGTAGGTCAGGCTCCCGCCGGACAGACACTTTCGGCGACACCAACAACTATATGTAACCGATTTTGCGCTATCACGTCGGTCGTGGTTTGGTGCGCGGGAGCGTACCCTACGGGAATCGACCAGAAAATCTGAAAGTGAGATGCCAATCTGCCGACAGGTTTTCTTACACTGATGCGTCCGTCCTGCTGACGGACTGACATTAATCAAATCAGCAATATGAGGCTTGTTAATGACGAACTCTTCGAATTCACGACGTTCCTTCCTTAAGACAACGGCCGCGGGTACCGCTGCCGCCGCCACGATGCCATGGTACTTTTCCACGGCGCAAACTCTGGCAGATGAGACCAAGACCGAAAGCGACAAACTTCGCATCGGTGTGATCGGTGCCGGCGGCATGGCGAACGGCAATATGAACTCTGCTAAAGACTGGCTGAACATTGTGGCCATCGCTGATGTGGACGAAGGTCGCGGCCAGGACATGAACAAAAAGTTCAGCGGTGGCAAAGCAGATGTCTACGAAGACTATCGAGCCATTCTTGATCGCAAAGATGTGGATGTTATCCACGTCGCCACACCAGACCACTGGCATACCAAGCCAGTCATCGAAGCCATGCTGGCCGGCAAAGACATCTACTGCGAAAAGCCGCTGACGCTGACCATCGACGAAGGCAAGCTGATTCGCAAAGTGCAAAAAGAAACCGGCCGCGTTGTTCAGGTGGGAACGCAACAGCGCAGTACGTTGAATCTGTTCGTGAAGGCCATGGCGATGGTCGCGGAAGGTCGTGTGGGAAAAATCACGCAGGTCCAGGCTGCCATCGGTGGAGCTCCGGGGAGTCCCGAAATTCCTGTTGCCGACGTGCCGTCTAATCTGAATTGGGATCGCTGGCTCGGCCCGGTTCCAGCCGTCGACTATCGACACCTGCCTTCGAAAAACGGTAAAGGTCGTGGCAACGGCAACTGCCATTACGAGTTCCGCTGGTGGTACGAATATTCCGGCGGTAAGCTGACCGACTGGGGCGCACACCACGTCGACATCTGTAACTGGGCGCTCAAATTGAACGGTCAGGCCGCAGGTCCGATCGGCATCGGCGGAATGGCCGAGCATCCGGTGGAATACAAAGACGGTTACGCAGTGCAGAACGATCGCTACAACACCGCCACGAAGTTTCAGTTCAAGGTGGATTATCCTGGCGGCACGGAAATGATCATTCGCAACGACACCGACAATGGTGTTCTGATCACCGGTGACAAGGGTCGTATTTTCGTTAGCCGCGGCAAACTGTCCGGTAAGCCTGTCGAAGATCTGAAAGACAATCCTCTGCCAGAGGACGCCATCGCTAAGGTCTACAAAGGTCTGCCGATGGAACACAACGAACGAAAGCAGCACTGGGCTAACTTCATTCACTGTGTCAAAGAGCGCAAGGATCCAATTTCTGACGTTCACACTCACATGCAGATGCTGAACGTCTGCCACCTGGCAGGCATTTCCGCTCGCTTCGGCCGCGACCTGAAGTGGGACGACACCAAAGAAGAAATCGTTGACGACGAAGAAGCCAACGGCTTTCTGTCACGCCCCTACCGTCAGGGTTACGAGATCGAAATGGGCTAGCGGCAGCGGCCGCAGCAGATGCGAGCTAACGCTAGGAAGCGCTCCGTTGTCGCTCCGGGAACGTGTCGCTCCTACGATCGTTGTGCAGGAATGGCCGGAGCTGTGTGGCCGCGGAAGTTTGATAACGAAGAATCCCTCGCGGGTGAACTGCGGGGATTCTTGTGCGCATTTATGCGCATCTTAGTCCTTAGTCCTGTAAGGACGATCCTCAGTTAGCCTCGGGCGTCACGGCGTCAGCCCGAGGAGAAGAATTCATCCATCGAACGCCCCATTGGGGCGACATTGGTGACGGGTCTGGTGCCAATGTCGCCCTTACAGGGCTTGTTTCGAATCATTCATCGGGCTGACGCGAGGCTAACCGAGGATCGCCCCGATGCGGCTGCGCTGTTTTGGTGTTGGCTTAGCCGTTCAGCGGCTCACGGCTTAGCACCCATTCTTCGGGAATTCCATCTTTCCCTTCTGCCAGGCTGACGATCGATCCAACGATGGCGCAGTTCGTGTCGATGTCTCCAAAGACCGATGCCGTTGACCACATCGCTTCGGGAAAATCCGCCAACCATTTTTCGGCGGCCCATAGGCAAAACGGCACTGTGTCCTGTGCCAGAATTCGTTTACCGCACCCGAGTCGAGCGGCGGCTTCGAGTACCGTGGCGTCCGCCGATAGCTTGCCTGCCAGCTCGATACCGTTCTTTACTTCGCCAGCCGGTACGAACGGCAGAGTTGACTGGAGCAGACCGGGTGGTTTGGTATCCGGTTCGTTGACTTTCCAGTTGCAAGCGAATGCAGCAGCGACTGCGACCGCAATGGCACCTGCGATTCCTTCAGGATGGATGTGAGTGATTTCGGCACTCAGCTTCGCCTGATGAGCTGTTTTCTCAGGATCATCGTAGAAATAGGCACCGATCGGTCCAGCTCGCATCGCTGCGCCGTTGCCCATTGAGCCCGTGCTGTCGAAGACGGCGCTTGACACTTTCAACCATGGCTCGCCATTAGAGATCCCACGAAGAATGCCGTGTGCGATCGCACCATAACCGCGGTACGGATCTTCGTCGTAGAAC
>CALFOL010000573.1 GCA_937919915.1 uncultured Planctomycetaceae bacterium | reverse complement strand
CTGCTTACGTTGTCGACTGCGGAAAGCGTATGTACCGCAGCTATCTTTCTTATCGACACGCAGTGCCGGAGCAGCAGATCATCGATGTGCGGTACGACCAGCTGACCAACGACCCAATCGGCACCCTGCGACAGATCTATGACCATTTGTCTCTGGGAGACATTACACCGGCATTAGACAGTTTTCAGGAGTATCTTGCTCCAAGAAAGAGTTACGTCACCAATCGGCACGAATTATCACGCTATTGGCTGGATCAGATTCGAAGTGAATGGAGCGAGTATTTCGAAACGTTCGGATACGCTGACGAAGCTGAATGAATAGGTTGGTGCAGTCGAACTCCCGTTCAACGCCTGTGAATCACTCGCAGCATCTCTTTGCACATCACAGGGCCCGAATCCTCAACGAAAGGAAACTGGTTGCAGTATTTGGGTGACTGGCAACCAGCGTAGCTTTTGGCTGTGATGTCATGTTCGTCCGGAAGATAGCCGATTCTTCCATTCGCATAGCAGGCGATCATCAGGTGTTCGGTGTCCGCTCGACTGCGAACGTCCAACGCAAACGGAGAGAAGAACTCGCTCGAATTCGACACAATATTCAGCGTTCCGATGTGCAGTGACTGGACTTCGGTTTGCAGGACTTCCGGCCGAGTCAACAAGTCCTGCTGAATTCGGCCTGTCCATTCGATTTGAAAACGGCACATTGCTCTGACGGCCTTTTCTTCATCACCACCGTGCCGAGCGACCATGTCTTCGGGACGATTGGTCATGCAACGACCGATCGTTTCTCGCCACCCGGAGAAGTCTTCCGTTTTAAGACGTTGTGCTGCTTCGTGGCGATCATTGTCGATTTCCTGTTGAGTCCACCGTCGTGTCGGCAGTACGGCGAGTGCGGAATTTGCGGAAACAACGCAATCCGAAAATGCTTCAGCAGTCTGCAACGATGCCACAGCCGATCGAACCACATGTTTTGCCGGTTCGTCACAGCGTTCTTCCGTTTGAAACTCGCGCAGGAAGTTTGTGTCGCCGCACGCTCCCTGAACGTATACGGCAAGTGCTCCGGGGAATTCCGCTTCCAGCAACTCACACACTCTTCCGGGAACATCGCGCGTTACGTCCCACGGTCGCAGTTCGGTGCAGACGGTGGGATGCGCGGCGAAGTTCGTCACGACAACGATCGGTGCGCCGTTGCTGCTCTCGAACAACGCTGTTGTTAAGTTCGGATCCACGACACCTGCGCTACGGGTGCGATTGAAGGAAACACCATTCAGCGTCGTTGTGGCACACCGGACCGTCGCTTCCTGTCGTGAGTTCCAGGCAAGGATCGCGGCAGTAGCAGCCTGATGTGCCGCCCAGTCTTCATATTGCCGATCACATGCGCCAACGCCGAGCAGTCCGCCCGCAGCAGGAGCGTTGTGAGTGTGCGTGCAGGTGAGCATGATTGCAGAAGGCGACAATCCGGTGGCTTTGACAATGATCGAACGAGTCAATTCTGTGAAGCGGGTATCGATCACCATCAGATCCAGCGACACCAGTATCGCCGTGCCGCCGGAACCTTCGACAGCGACGGCTGTGGCATGCAGATCATCGTGAACTTGCTGCCATCGTCGTTCGATGTAGTAGCCCCATCCCGTGAGTTCCACGCCCCAAAACGGGTTAATCCTGGTGCGTCCGGTTCCCGTCAGCAGCATTTTCGATAACCTTTAGAATATGGTCGTTGATGCTCAGGTCCAGCCCTGCCAACGATATCTTCGATATCTGGCAACGGCTCAGGTTGATTATGGCTGGTTTGACTCCACTCTGCTCTTATCGCACACTGGAAAACTCATGAAGATCTCTCAAATTGAAGCTATTCCCGTCCGGATACCGCTAAAGCCCGAACGTCGAATGGTATCGGCACTGGGGCGACACGACGTTTCGCAATTCGTGTTGGTTCGGCTCCGAACCGATGACGGATACGAAGGCGTCGGAGAAGCGACTGTCACTGCGAGATGGAGCGGCGAAACAGTCTGGGGGGCAACCGCCATCATTCAGAATCTTCTTGGCCCCGTCGTCAATGGATGCGATCCCCGAGACATCGACACAATATCCGCGCGAATGGACGCTGTGGCCGTCGACAACTGGTTCGCAAAGTCGGCCATTGAAATGGCGTGCTGGGACGTTGCCGGTCGCAGCGACGACCAGCCGGTGTTTGAACTTCTCGGTGGCGCCGTTCGGGACCTGACGATCCGCAACCGGTTTTCACTGGGAGCGTTCTCCCCCGACGTTGCCCGCGATCGAGCAACACAACTTGTCGCTGAAGGTTTTCAAACGATCAAAGTGAAAGTCGGAACCGGCGACACAGACGACATCGCTCGCGTGCAGGCAGTTCGTGAAGCCATCGGTCCCGACGTGGAGCTCACAATTGACGCGAACGGTGGCTGGTCAGACGAATCAGCTCGCCACTGCCTGACGGAACTCAGCGATTGCAACATCGCCATCGTGGAACAACCGTTGAGGCGTGGAGACTACACGAACCTCAGCAGGCTTCGTTCCGATCTCGGCATCAAAGTACTGGCCGACGAAAGCTGTTTCGACGCGGTACAGTTGCGCGAGTTAATTCAGCAGAAGTGTTGTGATGCGGTGACGTTGTACCCCGGTAAGCAGGGCGGAATTTCAAATGCGCGCCGCATGGCCGAGTTTGCGGAAGGTCACAACATCCCGTGTACGATCGGATCCAACCTCGAATGGGACGTCGGGGCCGCTGCCATGATGCAGTTTGTTGTGTCGACCAGGAACGTTTGCATCGAAACGATCCCCGGTGACTGCCTGGGGCCTTCGTATCACGAATTCTCAATCGTAAAGGAACCACTCACGATCGAGGGCCCATTCACAACCTTACCGCGGCGCCCCGGACTGGGAGTCGACGTCGACTGGGACCTGGTCGAAGAACACCGCATTCGGTAAGCAGCAACCAAACGGAAGCATCCGCTTCAGAACAACTGTCGATGGTTGGCGGTCATTAACCCAGTTCAGGGATCGGCCGGCCGCCTTCGGGCACGATTGGGATTGGACGTCCCTGGTTGTTCACCCAGTGTGCGTTCAAATCAATGCCGAGATGTCGGAACGTTGTCGCGGCCAGATCCTGTGGCCGGACAGGGTTGGATTCGATCGCTCCGCCGCGTCTGTCGGTTGATCCGATCACCTGACCATGGTTGAGTCCGCCGCCCGCAACCACCATCGACATCACGTTCGTCCAGTGATCTCGGCCGGCCTCCTTATTGATCACCGGCGACCGACCGAATTCGCCCATCATCAGCACCAACGTGTCATCGAGCATCCCACGTGTTTCCAGATCATTCACGAGTGCATAAAGCGTGCGATCGACTCGTGGCAGCAGCGGTGTCAAACCCTTTTCGATTCCCATCCAGCGTACGTTGTCACCGTGATGATCGAAGTAGCCCCATGCTCCGCTGACCAACACAAACGAAACTCCCGACTCAACAAGTCGCCGGGCCAGCAACGCCTTCTGAGCAATACTCTCAGTACCATACGCCGCCTTCGTTTCTGCCGACTCTTCATCCACATTGAATGCCTTCTGCACTTTTCCGGACAGCACCAGATCGTATGCCTGCTGGGTAAATCGATCGGTCTGATTCAGTGTCCGATCGTTTTCAATACGGCGGCCGAAGCTATCGAGCTGTCGTCGAATATCGGCTCGATCCTGCATTCGACCGACTTCTATGCCCGGCGGCATCGCAAACTTCCCCTTGAGCTCGTTGCCTTTGACAGGTGAAAAGTCGCTGCCCATGTGTCCGGACTCCCAAACGTCCGCTGCCCAGGAATCGGCAAGTCCGACAAATGGCGGCAGGTCGGGATCATTGGCCCCACGGAACTTCGCAGCGATCGATCCCATGGACGGATACCCACCGCCGTCTTTGCCATCGTTCGTTCGGCGTGCCAGCGGATTACCGGCCTGCATCGTGATGGGTGTGTGATTGCTGGCAGAACAGTCAACCGATCGAATGACCGACAGCTTGTCCGCGATCGAAGCCTGAAGCGGAAGGTGTTCGCTGAAATGAACACTGGGAATCGCCGTAGAAATCGTACGATACGGACCGCGAATTTCCGTCGGGGCATCGGGTTTCGGATCCCACATATCGATGTGACTGGGACCACCAGACAGCCAGAACAGAATGACCGACTTTTTGCCGCCCTTGTTTGTAACGTCATCTGCTGATGTCGCTTGCAGCTGCATCAACTGCGGCAGGCCGAGTCCACCAATCGCCGACAGTCCGGTTTGGAGAAACCAGCGGCGTGATGGGACGCTGATCAGCGGGTTTGAGCGAGAAGAAGTGCCGAACATAGTCTGGCTCTTTCAACGCAGGAGGAGGGCACCTGGTGGGAATTCGCGGAGCG
>CALFOL010000572.1 GCA_937919915.1 uncultured Planctomycetaceae bacterium | reverse complement strand
TCAAAACACAAACCAAAAACCGCTTGTTTCTGCGCCCTGAAGAGATCACACCCCTCTCAGATTCACGAACCGGGTCGTAAATTCGGACGCCATCAACGGATGAACGTGCTACGATGACGGCCCACAAGACAGTGACCGCAGGGGCTTTGATGGCCGGTCGCGAGCGGCCAGATAGTATGTTGAAGTTCACATTCCCCCAGCAGATGAGAATCCGATGATGCGTGGACGCTATAGACCATGGCACGTGGCCATGGTGATTATGTCAACGACGTGCGCGTTATTGCCATGTCGGCCGGGTCTAAGCGATGGGCACACCACAACTTCGGTCGAATCAGGGAGCAAGCGTCCCAACATTGTGCTGATCCTTGCCGACGATCTCGGCTACGGAGACCTGGCGTGCTGTGGAGCGAAAGACATGCGGACTCCGCATCTGGATGCATTATTTAAGCAGGGGATGCAGTTCACAAATTTCTATGCCAATTGTCCCGTGTGTTCGCCGACTCGCGCCGCCTTGCTGAGCGGTCGGTATCAGGAACTTGTCGGAGTCCCAGGAGTCATTCGGACTCATGCGGAAAACAACTGGGGCTATCTGAACCCCAACGCAAAACTTCTGCCCAAAGTGGCGCAGGAAAACGGCTATCACACTGCCATTGTTGGCAAGTGGCATTTGGGTCTGGAATCCCCCAACACTCCGACAGAACGCGGCTTCGACCACCTGCACGGGTTTCTGGGTGACATGATGGACGATTACTACAACCATCGTCGTCACGGCAACAACTACATGTATCGTGACAAACAGGAAATCGATCCGGAGGGTCACGCCACCGATTTGTTCACGCAGTGGTCGGTTGATTATCTGAACGAACGAACAGGATCAGACAAACCGTTCTTATTGTATTTGGCGTACAACGCCCCCCACACGCCGATTCAACCACCAGAAGAATGGGAACAGAAAGTTCTTGCGCGAGAAACCGGCATCACAGCGGCTCGAGCAAAACTTGTTGCATTGATCGAACATATGGACGATGGTATCGGCAAGGTCATGGCAGCGTTGAAGTCCAATGGTCAGGCCGAAAACACAATCGTGGTGTTCACATCGGACAATGGTGGACAACTGGACGTGGGGGCCAACAACGGTCCGCTGCGAGATGGCAAGCAGAGCGTGTATGAAGGCGGTCTCAAGGTAGCGACCGCCGTTGTGTGGCCAGGCAAAATCAAGCCCGGATCAGTCAGTGACCTGCGAGCGATGTCGATGGACATTCTTCCGACGGCGTTTGCTGCGGCCGACGTTGCGATTCCACACCCGATCGAAGGTCGCAGTTTTCTGCAGACGCTGGAAGGTAAGTCGCAGCCCGCACTGCGCCAGCAAATGTTTTTCTGTCGACGTGAGGGCGGTCCGCGTTATGGCGGCAAAACGATCGAAGCAGTCATCGATGGTCCCTGGAAACTGCTGCACAATTCACCATGGGAACCGCTGGAGCTTTACAATATCGAGCAAGATCCAAAGGAAGAAAACAATCTCGCTAAGACGAATCAGCCAGTCCTGAATCGTCTGAATGCGGCGATGCGCGCGCAACTGCAACGTGGTGGCCAGATTCCCTGGCAAAAACCAAATAACGGTGAATAGATGTTTCACTCTCGAATGCGCACAAAGGAGGCCGGGTCAAGGCCGCCTCGCGTGCCGGAACAGTGCAAACCCGTCTTTTACTGTTTACACCATATCTGTATGCATCGGTTCGAATGGCGGTCGCCGCTCCGGCATTTGCACGGTTTGCTCGGTCCGACCTACAATCTGTGCCATGCTGGCTTGCTCTCAGAGGCGTGCCACTGGGGCGGCCGGACCTGCACAACAGCCCTCAATAAGGTGTCTCCACGATGAATACGATCCTGCGTATCACACTGCTGACGTTCCTCTGCCATTCCGTCACGGCCCACGCCGAAGATGGTCACTTTCCTGAGCATGCTGTGCTGGAAGAACTTTGGAACGATGGTGAATTCACGGAAGGTGTCGCTGTGCGGGCCGATGGGCAGGTGTTCTTCAGCGATATCACTCGAGATCCGGAAGTGCAGGGCCGAATTCTGCAGTTCGATCCCCAGACTCAAACCACCAGAGTCTACATTGCCGACAGTCAGAAGAGTAACGGATTGTTCTTTGATGCGTCCGGCAGACTACTGGCGTGTTGCGGAGCCAACGGCGGTGCGATGGCATTATGTATTGTTACGAAGCAACTGCAGATCAAGCCACTGGTCGAACGATTTGAAGGGAAACGGTTTAATGCGCCCAATGATCTGGTCGTGCATCCTGACGGCAGCATCTACTTCAGCGATCCACGGTACATTGGTCCGGAACCGATCGAAATGGAACATCAAAGTGTTTATCGATACGTCCCGGACACCGGGAAAGTACAGCGTGTGACGACGGAGATCGAAAAACCAAACGGCGTCAATGTATCGCCCGATGGTCGGACGCTGTACGTGGCCGAAACCAATAACGGATCCACCGGACAGGATCCGGACGGCGAACCTAAACAGGGACGCATGACATTAAACGCCTTCGACATCACTGACGACGGCTCGCTGGCCAAGAGGCGAGTGCTGGTCGACTTCAAAGACCAGTTGGGCACAGACGGTATGGCGATTGATGGGAAGGGAAACATCTATGCTGCCGTCCGTTCTGGAATTCGATTCGGCATCGTGGTTTACTCGCCGCAAGGCAAGGAACTCGCTTATCTGAAGACTCCCGAGTTGCCCACGAATTGTTGTTTCGGCGCCGGACAGCAATCGTCGACGCTGTACGTCACGGCTGGCGGCGGGCTGTATCGCGTGCAAACTCTGTAAGCATTGGAGACAGCATCGGTTTTTGGCCCGGGGAATTAAGACCCTCCTGTCGGACGCTACGCGTCTAAACTCCAGGCGCATCACATGGCGTCGCCCCGCAACCGTTCAGTAAATCCGCTGTCTGGCGACGCCAGCTACGACCATAGGAAGAGTCAAACGCTCTCATTCTGATCGTACGTGTTTCCACAGAGGTCAGTTGATAAAAATGACGAGCCACGGAACCAATTCGACACCGCGGCTCGTCTCCTCAATCCCTCACGACGCCGGACGTCAATGGTGCTTACTCAAGTGAACGGCATAGCGTGGGAGCGTGACTATTGCGATTCAGAAAACTCGAAATATTTCAGCGGCTTTCCTGAAAACCTGATGGGGCGTAACTCCTGGTCTAATGCGAAGGTGTCAAGACGGCTGAGATTGGCGGTGGACATGATGATCGGTGTGTGCTGGTTGCTGTTTCCTTCGTCCGAACGCAGTCGACGGCAAAACTCCACGCCGTTCATGACAGGCATTTGGTAGTCTGTAATGATCAAATCGAACGAGGTCGTTTGCGTGATCCCGAACGCCTGCTGGCCGTCTCCTGCCAGCATCGTACCATACCCGCCCCGTTGACAATGCACGGCCACCAACATACGGATCGCGGCCTCATCGTCAACGATCAATACAATCGGCTTGTTTACGCAATGTGGCAAGGCAAAATGCATTCGAAATGGCAGGAAAGAAGGAGGTACAGCGACTATATCGGCGCGATCGCAGCGTCGCTTCTGGCGGATTGCCGCAATCTATGAGCGACGAGTACGTTCGCACGCATTTGCAGTGCTGCACCAGGTTGATCCAGACACAAATCGGTCTCAGCGCGGGGCGTCAGTGGCATCTGGCAACGCAACCGGTGCAAAGCGGACCAGCAGCTCATTGATTGATTCGACGTTCAACTGTTTAAGAATGTCGTGTCGAGCCCTTTCGACGGTGCGACTGCCGATCTCCAGATCGGTGGCGATCCGTTTATTGGACCTGCCGGCCATCAGCAAGTCGAAAATGACTCGGTGCGTCTTGGGTAGGTCCTGGAGCTGAGCCAACAGCATCGCCCGCTGAGCCTCGGCTTCTTCAACTTGCTGCTGCAGAGTCAGGTCCTGCAACACTTCGTAGAAACCGATCACGTTGTCATCCGCATCACGATGCGGTGCGAGACACATTTCGACCACGCGCGTCCCCGCCTCATCACTGTCCAGCTGCAGATGACAGGAACCGGATTGTCCGTCCAGAACACGAGTGATCTGGCGCTGCACGATTTGATAATTTTCGTCGCTGAAACACGCTCGTGCATCACGGCCGACAACCGAATTCCCTGACCATGCCTGATGTGCTGCATTGTGCATCCTGTACGTTCCACTGCGATCAACGTATGCAATCGGAACCGACAGTACGTGACTGATCACTCGCAGACGTTCATCGCTGTCCAGCTTCGCGCGCAGCAAATTGACCCTCTCGCCCAAATCAACAACCGCAATCCGCCGTGTCGTTTCCCCAACGCAACTGCTGTTCAGGCGCACGTCGATGAGTCGCGCGGAAGAATTTCTCAGCTTGAGTTCGCAGGTCGCCGTTTGATCGTTCTGCGCGATGTTCCGTAGATGACGATGCAACTCGCCAGAGTCCTCGACGGCCACGTAGCTGGCTAAGGCCGTCCCGGACAGTTTTCCGCGTTCCACGCCCAGTAGTTTGGCAACCGTCAGGTTGGCGTCGACGATTCGGCCGGCCGCGTTCACCGTTAGATAGCCGACGGGTGCCCAGTCGAACAGGCCGATGAATTTGTCACGCGAGGCTTCTAACTCTGACTGAACACGGCGCAACTCTTCGTTCTGCGTCTCAAGCTCGGCCTGATAAACGCGGAGTTCGTGGATGAGTTCCTGAGATGACTGATTCTCGTGGTAGTCGTCCCAATCCACCGCACCCTGATCCAGCGCGTGAATTGCGGCCTGACGTAAATCAGAGAGTTTCATACGGACTTCGTTTCGACTAAGTTGACCGGGGGATAACCGCTCAGCATTGTATGAAATCCGGCAGTAAAGAACAGCGCAGGGGCGCATCCGCTGGTTTGGAAGTACGCGGAGATTCAGCAATTAAGAAATGCAGTTGGTCTGTCGTACGGGGTTCACCAGCACGACTCCTGTGACGACGTTTGACGGCGAATTTGAACTGAAGAGTCCGGAGGGAACGGAAAAAAGAGAGCAACGCAACTCTGTTCCCCCTGTTCAAAAACACGAGCAGGCGTCGTTCCGCGTCTCTTGCGATACTCCGCGACTGCACGCTCCGCCAGGTCGATCTGCATTGCATGATTGCTTACGTGCACCGGTCGGAATAGACTGATAAACTGTCAAACGGCCTGCGTTGCCGTATTTAACAACCCCTGTGGAGGAAGATCGAATGAGAACTCTGCTGCTCACTTCGGTTGTCGGACTGTCTGTTTGCGGAATTGCCGCTGCAGCCGATCTGCAATCCGGACTACAAGTCGGCGACAAAGCCGGCTACTTCGAAGTGAAAGACGTGACCGGCCCTTCGGCTGGCGAGTCGCTGTGCTACCGCTGACGATACGGTAGCCGTCCTGTTGTGAACATTTTCACGCGTTCACTCACGGACAATCTGGCCAGTTTGGTCAGACAAGTTGATAAAAATGTTGCCGATCACAAAGATGAAAAGCTGGCGGGGTTCGTTGTCCTGCTCACGGATGATCCAGACAAAGCAGAAGCCGAGCTGAAGGCTTTCGCAAAGAAGCATGAAATCAAGAACGTGCCGCTGACTTACTTTGACGGCGTGGCCGGTCCGACCAGTTACAAAGTCGCAAAGGAAGCGGACGTGACTGTGAATCTGTGGGTCGGAAAATCGTCGAAGGCAAACCATGCTTTCAAAGGTGACGGTCTGAGCGAAGACGCGGTCGCAGCGATTATTGCCGATATCCCGAAGGTACTTAAGTAGCCGTTCACGTGAAGAAACCAGGGCCCGCTCAGACGATTGAGTGGGCCCTTTTCGATTCACGACAAAATGCACATTCCATTGGAGAGACGACGATGGTGAGTCAGACATTCCCCATCTTGCGAATTGCCGTCCTGCTGACTGTGCTTAACAGTTCCGCCAATGCCGGAACCTCCAACAGTCTGCTGGATATCTCCACCGACGGAAAACTGCTGGCGTGTTCTAATCGCGATAGCGGCACGGTCACGATCGTCAACCTTGCGACACACACCAAACAGTTTGAAACGAGTGTCGGCGAAAAGCCTGAGGGCGTAAGTTTCGTCGGGGACTCGCATCAGTTAGCTGTCGCCGTGTATGGCGATGACGTCATTCGCGTAGTCGATGCCGATACCGGCAAAGTGACGGCAACGGTTACTGTGTTCGACGAACCGTACGGCCTGGTCAGCAACAGAGATGGAAGCCGTCTGTTTGCTACTCTGGATTATCCCGGTCAGGTGATTGAAATCGACACGGCCACGCACAACGTCGTGCGATCTCATGACACCGGGCGATTCCTCCGGGGCTTGGCGATTCCCGAGCAGGAAGATCGCGTCTACGTGACCGAATTCTACACATCGAATGTGAAAGCGATTGATGTGGCATCCGGAACGATCGTCGACGAATGGCAAGGCAGCAGCACAGACAATCTGTCTCGCCAGCTGACCTTGAATCCCAGGCGACCAAAGGCGTATCTGCCACACCTTCGATCGCGAGTCACCGCGAATCATGGTTCCGGGTCGATCTTTCCGTACGTATCGATCGTCGACACCGTCGACGGAGATGGTAAACGGCGGACGCGAATTCCGATCGATACGGTCTTCAGTACTCAGATCACCTCGAACGCCTGGGAGATTGCTGTTTCACCGGATGGAAAGCACTTGTACGTGGTCTTCGCGGGGACGAACGACATGTTTGCCTGCAACGTCATCGATGACGACTATCGTGAGATCAGCCTGCAGAAGCGCGTCACGCTGGGAGCCAACCCGCGCGCGGTACGCGTGTCGCCTGACAGCCAAACCGTGTACGCGTACAACGCCCTCGACTTTACTGTGTTCGCCCTGGATTCCACGTCACTGGAAAACAAGGCGACCATTACTGTGACGCAGAATCCACTGCCGGAAGATATCCTGGTGGGCAAAAAACTGTTCTACACAGCACTGCAACCGATGGCTGGTCGGCGCTGGATCTCATGTTCCAGCTGCCATCCTGATGGAGAACCAGACGGCCGAACGTGGCACAACCCGGAAGGTTTACGAAACACGCAATCGCTGGCCGGAATGGCGGCTACTCATCCGATTCACTGGTCAGCCGACCGCGATGAAGTGCAGGACTTCGAGCATACAATTCGAGGACCGCTGATGCAGGGCAAAGGGCTGATTAGAGGCAAAGTCCAGCCATCGCTCGGGAAACCGAACGCTGGACTGTCCACGGAACTGGATGCATTGGCGGCTTATGCGAATTCTCACAAAGTGGCGCGGAGCCCCTTTGCAAAGACTGGCCTCAGTGAATTCGCTGAAGCTGGCAAACGGATTTTCTTTTCCGAACAAACGAAGTGTGCGACCTGCCACGCTGGCCCGCTGTTCACAGATAGCCAACCCGCTGCGGCGGATCAGATCGTTCGGCACGACGTAGGCACGGGACGGGAAGATGAATCGGAAACGATGGGGACAAAATACGACACGCCGACATTGCTGGGAATTTATCGCACTGCTCCCTATCTGCACGACGGAACGGCACTAACACTGATGGATGTCGTAACGAAGAATCCCGGCGATGCACATGGGGCGACCAGTCATCTGAGCGATGTCGCACGCAGTGCTCTTGTGGACTTTCTGAAGTCGCTGCCGTACGAATAGGTCCCGGAGAATAGGTCCCGGATCCAGACTACGAACTATTCCTCACGCAAAACGTTCGTGGTGCCGTTTGACGCAAGGGCTTACGTCCACTTACGCCAGTGGCTCGCCAAATCCTGCGACTGCATGGCGTGTGTCCACGCGGACACTATGATTCGCCGCAGAAAGAACTCAATCACCGGAATCTCATATGCGTGCAGCCGTTTTCGAAACATTTCAGGGAGCATTACACGTCTCGAATGTCGACGTACCGACGCCTGCCGTGGATGGCGTGTTAATCAAGGTCGAAGCCTGTGGGATCTGTCGCAGTGACTGGCATGGCTGGATGGGACATGACAGCGACGTGCACCTGCCGCATGTGCCCGGGCATGAACTCGCCGGTGTCATTGCCGAAGTCGGCAGCGAAGTTCGCAACTGGCAGCCGGGACAGCGCGTCACTGTTCCGTTCTGCTGCGGATGTGGCGCGTGCGAGCAATGCGTCGACAACTGTCAACACATTTGTGATCAGTACACTCAGCCAGGCTTCACGCAATGGGGCGCCTTTGCTGAATTCGTCGCAATCCGCCATGCTGATGTCAATCTTGTCGCGCTGCCGGACAGCATCGACTTCGTAACGGCTGCAAGCCTGGGATGTCGCTTCGCAACATCATTCCGCGCCGTTGTGCATCAGGGACGAGTCACGTCGAACGACACAGTTGTCGTGCATGGCTGCGGTGGAGTCGGATTGTCCGCCGTGATGATCGCGGCGGCACTGGGAGCACGAGTGATCGGCGTGGACCTGAACGCACAACGTCTGCAGCTGGCTAAAGAATGCGGCGCTGATGTTGTTCTGAACGCTGCGAGCACCGACGACATCGTTCGTGAAATTCTGGAACTCACTGCCGGCGGTGCCACCGTGTCTCTGGACGCTCTGGGAAGTCGGTCCACCTGCTACAACTCAATCGCCTGCCTGAAAAAGCGAGGGCGACACGTGCAGGTCGGATTAACGTTGGGCCCGGATACAGATCCGCCGGTGCCTATGTCTGCGATCATCGGTAAGGAGTTGGAAGTGTATGGCAGCCACGGCATGCAGGCCTTCGCCTATGGCCCCATGCTGAACATGATTGAGACCGGAAAACTGCAGCCGCGGCGACTCATCGATCGAACCGTCACGTTGAATGCGGCCTGCGATATTCTCCCGCAAATGGGCTCATTCCCTGGCAGCGGCGTGGTGGTGATTGATCAATTCGCTGCCGACACTTAAGACTTTCATCCGACATTTTTCGCAGTCGAGCGAATCACTTTCCGGACGGCTGCATCGGTGGCGGATCCCGCTATGGTGGCTCAAAATTGGTAACAAAGCCAGTATCCACTGGCCTCAAAACGCCAGGTGGTACACGAATTGCCGTGAATCCCGCTAGCGGGCGACATTGACCGTCTTTCGTTTGATCTTATACACTTACGGTTATTGCACTTACGGAAAATCTGATTGGATTGACTTGATCTGACGCTCGGCCAAATCGGCAGGCCACAGCTCGGCCGCTCACAAATCGCGGCATCCGGATACGGAAAATTCCAAACTAATCAATCAAGCGGGACTCCCGCCTACTAAATCACGAGCTCATACGCTCTACATGTTGAGGACAGCATCCAGTCATGGAGATTCTTGAAAAAATTGGTGACGCGTTCACGGCAGTCACCGGCAAACTGGAACGGGGCATCACATCGGTGTTCGGTTCGTCAAATGAGAACAAGATCCGGAAGTTCGGCTTTGTGCAGGATAAGCAGGGCAACATCTCCGTTGTTCCTAATTCGACTCTTGCGCGCATCAACGACCTCGAAGCAGAGTGGCAGAAGAAGTCCGACGACGAACTGATGCAGACCACCAAACTGTTTCGCGAACGCCTGCGCGCGGGTGAGACGCTGACCGACCTGCTACCCGAAGCATTCGCAGCGGTGCGTGAGTCCGGCCGGCGATTCCTGAAGATGCGTCACTACGATGTGCAGATGGTCGGTGGCTGGATTCTGCACAACGGCATGATCGCAGAAATGGTGACCGGTGAAGGGAAGACACTGGTCGCCACACTGGCGACTTTCCTGAACGCCATCGCCGGCAGCGTGCACGTAATCACGGTCAATGATTACCTGGCGTTGCGCGATATGGAATGGATGGGCCCAATCCACATGGAGCTGGGGATGACCATTGGCGCCATTCAGTCAAATATGGGGCCGCAGGAACGTCAACGCAACTACGGGTGCGACATCACTTACGGCACAAGTAATCAATTCGGCTTCGACTATCTTCGCGACAACATGAAGCCCACCAAAGAACTGCAGGTGCAGGGGCCGATGGACTTCGCCATCGTCGACGAAATCGACAACATCCTGATCGATGAAGCGCGAACACCGCTGATTATTTCCGGTCCGGCACAGGACAACCTGGAAAAATACCCGAAAGCCAACACCATCGCTCGGCAGTTGCGAGTGGCAGTTGATTTCGAACTGAAGGAAAAAGAACATACCTGCCACATGACGGAAGACGGCGTCCGACGTGCCGAAGAACTGGCGGGCGTCGACAGCTTTTACACCGCCGGTAACATGGAATGGCCACACCTGCTGGACAACGCTTTAAAAGCACACCATTTGTATAAGAAAGACGTCCACTACGTTGTCGAACGCGGTGAGATCATCATCGTCGACGAAAATACCGGTCGTAAAATGGAAGGCCGGCAGTGGAGCGACGGACTGCATCAGGCGGTTGAAGCCAAAGAAGGCGTAAAGATCAAAGAAGAGTCTCAGACGCTGGCCACGATCACGCTGCAGAACTACTTCAAGCTGTATAGCAAACTCGGCGGCATGACAGGTACCGCGATGACGGAAGCCGATGAATTCTGGCAGATCTATAAGCTGGAAGTCATGGCGGTGCCGACGAATCGCTACATGCATCGAATCAACCACCCTGACAACATCTATGGCACCGACAAAGAAAAGTGGACCGCTGTTGTCCAGGAAATCATAGAAACGAACGCCACAGGACGACCTGTTCTGGTAGGAACGACGTCAATCGAAACGTCGGAGCTTGTCAGCAACAAGTTGATCAAAAAGGGTATCAAGCACAACGTCCTCAACGCCAAGCAGCACGAACGCGAAGCGGAAATTGTAGCTCAGGCCGGGCGTCGAGGTGCCGTCACCATTGCGACCAATATGGCTGGTCGTGGTACCGACATTATTCTGGGGGGCAATCCGGAACATTCCGCATGGGACGAACTGAAAGAAAAATACGATTCTCGCCTGGATGTGCCGAAAAGTGAATGGGATGAGCTCACCAACAGGATCGCAGAACGTGAGGGCATGAAGGCTGAGGCAGCTCAGATTCAGGAAATCGGCGGACTGCATGTCGTTGGTACAGAGCGTCATGATTCGCGACGAATCGACCTGCAGCTGCGTGGTCGAGCGGGTCGGCAGGGCGACCCGGGTTCCAGCCGCTTTTTTATCTCGCTCGACGATAAACTGATGCGACTATTCGCTGGCGACACGGTGAAACGAGTCATGCAGTGGGCCGGGTTACAGGACGGCGAACCAATCATCAGCCCGATGGTGACACGTCGTGTTGAGGGTGCTCAGAAGAAGATCGAAGAACGCCACTTCGACCAACGCAAGAACCTGCTCGAATATGACGAAGTCATGGATGAGCAGCGAAAACGGACATACTCTTATCGCCAGCAGATTCTGGATGGCACGGATTGTCGTGACCTTCTGCTGGGCATGATGAACGATCAGATCTCACATTGGGTCGACCATTTTCTGGTCGAAGAATATCGAGAATCGACGATTGTGAAATGGACGACCCTGGATCTGAGACTGGAGCTTGAAGAGCGTCAGGTTAAGGGCTTCGACCGCGATCAACTGGAAACGTACCTCCGTGAACAGGGTGAGCGACAGTACGAGGCGGTGATTCAGGAACAACTCGAAGTTTTCCTGCCAACGGAAGGTGGCGAAGAAGACGAGGACATGACTCGTCAATGGAACTGGATTGGACTCACCAAATGGGCCAATCGTTACTTCAGCGTAAACCTCACCGACCGTGAACTGTCAAAGATCCCTCGTGAAGATTTACATTTGCATCTGTTTACGATGGGGCGCGCGTTCATCTCGAAATGGGACGTGTCGATTCTGGAGGTCTTTACCGCGAGCGATTTCAACCTGCGTTCTCTGACCGGCTGGGCTCAACATCACTTCACACTGGACGTCAGTATCGAGGATCTGACGGGAATAGAAGTCCCGGCCATCAAGGAGTACCTGAAAGAAAAGGTGCACCAGCTTTACGACGACAAGGAAGTCACGTTCCCGGTGAAGGTCGGCTTAAGCAGCTTTTTATCCGGCGACGGTTCGGCTGGTGAAAAATACAATCGTGAGAAACTGTGTCGTTGGGCGAACAGCCGCTTTCAGCGGAACTTCCGACCGGAGGACTTCGCATCAATGTCCACGGAACAAATCGAAACTCTGCTGAACGATACGAGTCGTGATTTTCTGCTGTCGAAGCCGGACAAGCAGATGATTGAAGCAAAGCTACTGGAACTGATTCCCGATTCGGAAAACTCGAACGCACGTGTTACCGCAGAACAGGCAGCCGCGCTGGCGGTCTGGGCTGATGCCGAAATCAAATGGACGGTCGATCAGGAGAAGCTGCAGGTAATGCGCCCGGCAGAGGCGAGATCACAATTCATTCAGGGAGTGGATCGCGTTTATCGTCCGGAGTTACGGCAAACAGAACGTTCTGTGTTGCTGGAAATTGTGGACATGTCGTGGAAAGATCACCTGCACCATATGGACCTGGTCAAGCAGGGCATCGGACTTGTCGGATACGCTCAGAAGGACCCGAAGACCGAATACAAAAAGGAAGGTCGTCGCGCGTTCACGGAAATGTGGCAGCGAATTGATGAGAAGGTCACGCAGGCTACGTTCCGGATCGAACAGGAAAGTCCGGCCTTCGTCGGTTCGTTGTGGAAGATCACTGCCACTGAACAGGACATTGCCCCACCCGTAGAAGACCCGACAGAAAACATGCGAACCAATGCGTCTGAAGGTGGCGGAGCGGTCAATCCTATCGTTAACGATCAACCCAAAGTCGGTCGCAATGATTTCTGCCCGTGTGGCAGCGGCAAGAAATACAAGAAGTGTCACGGCAAAAGTTAGGCCAGCGGTCACTAAGCACCCGCTCACAAATAATCGCACATAATGAATGACCACCCCGTGCTTC
>CALFOL010000571.1 GCA_937919915.1 uncultured Planctomycetaceae bacterium | reverse complement strand
GGTATCCGTTTCCAGCCCCATCAATTGAGCAATCGTGAGCCACATGTTCGAGTTCAGTGTGCCGCTTCTGCATTGCACAAAACGCCCCTGCTTGATCTGGCCTTGAGCCTTGCCGGCAACGATCAGTGGCAGATCGAAGTACTGATGCGTGGCTCCATCACCGAGCCCCGCGCCGTAGGTGACCACTGAGTTGTCGAGCAGCGAGCTTCCGTCTGCTTCCTTGATTTCCTTCATGCGGTCCAGAACATACGAATATTGTTGCATGTGGAAGATGTCGATCTTCTGTAGTTCTTTGTAACCATCACCCTTTTGGTTGTGGGTCATATTGTGATGCTGCACAGGCTGATCGAATACGCCTTCGTATGTCAGTGGGGCGTCCCAGCGTTCCGGGCCAACCATAAAAGTACAGATGTTGGTGATGCCCATCTGCATGGCCGCCAGCATCAGGTCTCCCATAAGCTGTATGTAAAGGGCTCGCGGCATATCGGCATCGGTGGGCTTTTTGACAGGCGAGCCTGCAGCCAGCTTCTTCAGTTTTTGAATCCGCAGTTCGATATCGCGAATCATGGTCATGAACTGATCCATCGTCTGTCGATCGTCGCGACCCAGCTTCCGCGACAGATCTTTGGCATCCGCCAGCATCAGATCCGTAATGTCGGTGACATGATGCTGATAGCTGCTTTTCATGAATAGGCGGTCGTACAGCTTCTGTGGATCACGAATCGACGGCGCGATTTTATCCGGGCCGTACCAGGAGATGTTGTCGAATTCGATCGATTCTTTCGGAGCCTTAAAGCCGTTGCAGCTGATTTCCAGTGTGTTGAAGATCGTCTTGTGGCCGATGTGGTCGCCAATGACCTGGTCCAGGCTGCGACCATTAGGATGCCGCATGCCTTTTAGCGCGGCTTGTTCGGGCGAGACGCTGGTCAGATAACAGGACGCCCCTTGAGCGTGAACATCCTGCCCATTCTTGTATGTGCGGTCTAGTCCAGTGACCAGTGTGATGTCGTCAGTGTGCCCCGCCAGCGGCTGCATGGTCGACGTGAGCTGAAGGTCGTAGATCCCTGGTTTGTTTTCGACACGCTTATCTTTCATGGTCTTGTCGGCGTCGAATCCACCGACAAAGCCAGGCAGCTCGCTTAGTTCTTCGCCAGGAAAAAAACAGCGTCGCACCAGCCCGTTCGGGACATACATCATCACCAGCTTTTTGTCCGGCCGTGCCTCAGACTTCGCCACGGCCGCTGTCGCCAGAGAGGGCAAAAAGGGCAAGGCCAACGCAGCGCCATGAGTCTTCAGGAAGTATCGACGATGCATTGCTGTTCTCATTTTCGTTCCGATCCGGCTGCTGTCAGGCCGTCTACAAATCAGCCGACGATACCGGTGTATGGGTGACCTTCGTTTTGGTCGATGCGTTCTGGTCGCCCCTTGTCGTAGTAAACGACTTCGCGGTGGTTGAGTCCCATGAGCCACATGATGGTGCTGTGCAGGTCGTGGACGTGCAGACGATCATCGACGGCGTGCAGGCCGAGTTCGTCAGTGCTGCCGATTGTTCGTCCGCCTTTGACGCCGCCACCTGCCATCCACATCGTGAAGCCAGTGGGATTGTGGTCGCGGCCGTCGCCTTTTTCGCTCATTGGTGTACGGCCGAATTCACCACCCCAGACGACGAGTGTTGTGTCCAGCAAACCTCGCTGTTTCAAGTCCTGCAGAAGTCCGGCGACGCACTTGTCTGTTTGGGCACAAAGGAAGGTGTGGTTCTTTTCGATCGACGAATGCGAGTCCCACTTGCTGCCAGCTCCATGATACAGCTGAACAAAGCGGACTCCGCGTTCGACCATGCGGCGAGCCAGCAAACACTGTCGCCCGAACGTTGCGGTCGTCTTGTGGTCCATTCCATACAGTGATTGCGTCTCCGCAGTTTCCGCTGAAAGGTCGACAGCTTCCGGCGCCGATGCCTGCATGCGAAAGGCGAGTTCGTAGCCGGCGATGCGCGCCTCGAGCTCCGTTTGCTGTGGGCGGGCTTCGGCGTGCCGGCGGTTCAGGAAGTCCAGCATGTCCAGCTTGCGCGTCTGGGCAGCCACGTCTTCGCCTTTCGGGCGCGAGAGGTTCGAAATCGGATTGCCGGACGTATTGAAAGGGGTTCCCTGATAGACAGCTGGCATGAAGCCTGTGCCCCAATTGCGGGCTCCATTGACGACGGATGTTGCCGTGTCCTGCATGACGACGAAAGCCGGCAGGTTTTCGTTGACGCTGCCAAGGCCGTACGTGACCCAGGCTCCGAGCGACGGACGTCCGGCGATCGGCGAGCCGGTGTTCATCGAGCAGACGCCACCTGCATGGTTGATGCCGTTGCTCCAGCACGAACGAATCACGGCCAGATCATCGACGCACTTTGCGGTGTGAGGCATCCAGTCAGAAACCCACAGGCCGCTTTCTCCGTGTTGAGCCCACCTGCGTTTGTCGGCCAGCAGTGGGGAATTCACTTCACCCATCGCGGTGACGGGCTTTGCAAAAGATTCCGGCAGCGATTGCCCTTCAAGTTTTCGCAGCAGCGGTTTCGGATCGAATAAATCGATGTGGCTCGGGCCACCTTCCATAAACAGAAAGATGACGCTGGTCGCTTTGGTGGCGCGGTGCGCCAGTTGAGCGGCCGTGGGGCTGATGTCGGCGCGGGTTTTGTTGGACAACATCGCCGCCAGCGGGAGAGCACCGAAACCCATGCCTGCGGTGGACAACATTTCTCGTCTGGACTGATTATTGTTATTATTCATTGTTGCAGCCTTGTTTAACCCGACCCAGTGGGAAGGTGCGTTTTCAGTAATGGTCGATGGCGTTGGGTTAAACGGCTAATCGATGTACACGAACTCATTCGAGTTCAGCAACACGTGGCAGAGTTCCGCAACGGATTTCTCCAGTGGCTTCAAAGTCTTTTCACCGTCGAATTCCAAGTGATGTCCGTTTGCAGTGACATCTGCCGTACGTGCTTCGGTGTTTTCGAAGTTCCAAAATGCGAGTGGTGTTTGTTTTTCCATTGCCGCCGACGTTAGCCGTGCTGCAAACAGTGCTTCAACTGACTCGCCAGTCAATGTCTTGCCGAATACAGCCGCCTGGTCGAGCTGTCCGTCCCATCGGTGTCCCGCCTGTTTGGCGCGGCCTCCGAGTACAATCGGAAACGATCCCGTCACGCCTTCGGCAGTTTTGAAATCCACTTCGGCCGTTTGCAGTTTTCCGTATTTCGCATCAAGAGATTGCAGCCAGAATGTGGCCTTGCCTTTGTTGTCTGTGCCCTGCTCGACAGATACCGCTACGAAATATGGCGTATCCAGTTCTGGCCGCAGATTTGAAGCGACGACTTCATAGCCGCTGTCGCCGACAACCTGCAGAATCAGATTGCGAGGCTTGTACGCCGACTTTTCGCTGGTGACTCCAATTGCCCAACCGCGACTATTGTTGTTGCTGTCCCACTGCGAAATGATCGTGCGAACCGTGGCATCAGGATACAACGAATCCAGCTTGATCATGCTCACGAAAGTAAACGGCGCTGTCATGGCCGGCTGATTGCCTTCCGTCGCGAGTGCTGGCAGCGCGTGTTCTCCGATGCTGACCGAATCGCCCGAGTCTTCCGCCAGTGAACCGAAGTCCTCAGTGTTTGTCCGTGTTTTGCCTGCAGCCAGAGTCTGTTGAAGTAGATCCACGGCGACAGGAATTTCGTCCGTTTCGATGTTGCGGCCGACAGCCAATTCGAATGCTTCATTCACAATTCGGGTCGGATCGCTGTTCTGCGAAGACTTCAGGATTCGCTTCGCCATAGCTACCGAACGCTTTCTCACCCAGTCGCCATTCATCAGATTCAGCGCCTGAGTGGGCGTGGTTGTCGTGCTGCGTTTTGAAATGCTGTTTAGGCCGTCGACTCCATCCAGCGAACGCATCAGAGCTTCGGGCGTGTTGCGCATGGCTTTCAGATACAGCGACCGCCGCAGGCTGGTATGTTCGACCGAAGTGCCGCCGTGCTTGTCGTCCAGTTCACCGGAAGCGGTCAGCATCGCGTCCCGGATCTGTTCTGCACTCAGACGGCGAATATCAAACCGCCACCGCAGACGATTGCCTGGATCCACCGCTTCTGCAGCGGCCGTGTTCGGGTGGAACGACGACATCTGCCACGTTGCGGTTGTCAGAATCTGACGATGCAGCCACTTGATACTCCAGCCGTTGGCCATGAATTCCGACGCAAGCCAGTCCAGCAGTTCGGGGTGACTCGGGCGTCCGCCGAGGCTGCCGAAGTCGCTGGCTGTTTCGACCAGACCAGTGCCGAAGTGTTGTTGCCAGATGCGATTCACCATGACGCGAGCCGCCAGCGGGTTGTCGGGGCTGGTGATCCACTTGGCCAATGCCGAACGTTGTCCGGTGGATGCATCCGTTGGTTGCGGCGAAAACGGTGTGGGATCGAGGATCGAGAACCCACCCGCGGTGACCGCTTTTCGTTTTTCATTGCCGCCGACGTGCAGCGGAAACGGTTCGCTCCCGACATCGGCAACGGTAATGGCCGTGGGGAGCATAGAGGGTTCTTCACCCGCCAGTTCGGCGATCTGCTTCGTCAGTTCGTCAATGCGTTTTTTGTCTTCATCGTTGTATTTGACACGTTCTTCTTCAAACAGAATCTGACGATTCACCAGATCAGCCAGCTGCGTCTCCAGCGGGTTCCGCTGCTGGCTGGACTTCGCCATAATCACCTGAATGTCCTCAGGAAACATGATGGTCGCTGCCTTCGCGGATTTCTCCGAATACGGTTTCTGCAACCGTTGCCGCTCCGCGCGAAGTTCGACGCCTTTTGCCAGCCAGTCTTCGTACTCTGTTCGATAGCGCTGACGGTCCACCAGGTCCGCCGCTGGAATGTCGTCGCGCGGGATCATCGTGCCGAACGCGGCTCGCAGGCGATAGTAGTCCTCCTGCAGGATTGGATCGAACTTGTGATCGTGGCAGCGAGCACAACCGACGCCCAGGCCCAGAAACGCTTCACCAGTGACGTCGGTCACTTGATTCAGAATGTCCTGCCACTGCGTGCGAGCATCTCGCTGATTGTATTCGTACAGATACGTTCGCAGGTAACCGGTGGCCACGAGTGCTTCGGCTGTGTCCGGAGCAAATTCGTCGCCTGCGAGTTGTTCGTGCGCAAATCGATCGTAGGGCTTGTCGTTGTTGAACGCGTTGATGACGTAGTCGCGATATCGCCAGGCGTTGTCGCGATAGGTGTCCGCTCGGAAGCCATCGGATTCCGCATAACGAACAATGTCCAGCCAATAGCGGCCCCAGTGTTCACCGTAGCGGGGATCGTCCAGGAGTTTGTTGACGAGGTCGGAAATTTGAGATTTCGAATTTGAGAATTCAGATTCGTGATTAGAAATCTGAAATGTGAAATCTGAAATTTCTTCCGGTGACGGCGGGACTCCGAGCAGATCGAAATACAGTCGGCGGATGAGCGTGTCCGCGTCGGCGCGCGGTGCTGGTGTGATGTTCTCTTCGTTGAGTTTTGCGGCGACGAATTCGTCGATGGCGTTGTGGCTCCAGTCGCCAGGTGATTCCGGCGGTGCGGGATGAGTCAACGGCTGCAGGCTCCAGAAGCTGCGTTCTTCTTCGGTGAATACGGCGCCGTTTAATCTAACAGACTTGCCGTCAACGCTCGGCCATGCTGCCCCATCAGCGATCCACTTTTCCAACGCCGCGATTTCTTCCGCGGACAGCGGTTTGTCGGGAGGCATTTCGAACGATTCGTAACGCACGGCTTCCAGCATCAGGCTGTCGGCAGCCCTGCCGGCAATGGCCGCAGGGCCGGATTCGCCACCCTTCAACAGGCTCTCGAGTGAGTCGAGTCGCAGTTCACCCTTCTGCTGATCTTCGCCGTGACATTTCACACATTTTGTATGCAGCAACGGGCGGATCTGCGTTTCGAAAACGTGCAGCTGTTCGGGCGAGTGCCGGGATTCATCTGCTGTAGCAGACAAAGCGCTCAATGCGATGACGATGATCGCGGCAATGGTTTGAGTGATCTGTTGATTGGGAAATGTCATGGCGGGTGGAGTTCGGGACATTTACAAGGACGGTGGCGGTCCCAGTGTAAGATCGTTTGTCTCGAATCGCCAACAGCTTTATGAACAGAATGCGTCGTGGGTCGGCTAGAAGCCCCGGTTTTGTTTCGCGGAGTTGACAATCAATGCTGTTCCGCTGGCTTAGTGGCAAAAAAGCATCGCTGATCGTTTGAAATTTGAAAAGCCGGGCTTCTAAATCACATTGATTGGCGCAAACGTCCCGTTCAGGACGGAATTGTCTGTGACTTGCAGCCAATTCTGAAGAACTGCGGAGTAGATTGACCGAAAGTCGACCGTCATTTTCAGGTCGCCGTCGTCGAGGTCCGAGAGTGACGGATAGGTGCCGTGAAGTCCCGGTTTGATTTTCGCTCCTGCGAGGAACACGGGGCCAGCCGTTCCGTGGTCCGTTCCGGCAGAACCGTTTACCGCGACTCGGCGTCCGAATTCGCTGAACGCCAGCAGGGTGACTCGCTCGGCAAGCCCCGATTCCTCCATGTCCTTCTGAAACGCGGCGACACTGCGTGAGAAATCTCGCAGCAGATTGCCGTGATTGATCTTCTGAGCGTAATGCGTGTCATAGCCTCCTTGTGACGCGTAGAAGATTCGAGTGCTGCCGCACAGTTTGATCATGCGCGACAGTAGTTCCATCTTCTTCCCAAGGTCCGATCCTGGGTAGTTGCCGTTCTTCGCGGCCGGCGCGGATTCGGCGAACTTCTGAGCCGCCGTATAAGATGAATCAACCGTGCGACGGAGGAACGCCGTGATGTCCTGATCGTTGTTACTCTTCGCAGCGGGTTTTCCAACGGAGGCGAACAGTCTGAGTTCATCTTCACTGTTGAGCGAGATTGCGTTTGCTCGTCGACCTCGAAGAGCAACCGGGATTTCCGCATCGCCAATGAAGACCGCATCGGGATCTGTTGAGTTCGTGTGCTGGTCACTTTGGGTATCGACGGCTCGCCCGAGCC
>CALFOL010000570.1 GCA_937919915.1 uncultured Planctomycetaceae bacterium | reverse complement strand
TTGCTTTTTCTGGGTCTTCGACGGACGGAGGCACAAATGTTGCGCAATGACAAAAAGACCTGTCAACCTCGAATTTTGAACAGCCCAGCGTTGGCCTGATGAAATACAACGAAAATGGCAGATCACACCTGAAATTTGATGGAATTGAGGACTGGTTTCGAACGGAGTGATTCCCTCGATCTTCGGGACATCGCTGTAAACGCTTCTTCCCTCTTGCGCATCAGACCCTGCAAGTCGATCCTGTCACATGGAAAAACATTGCTGCGATGAAATGTTCGCTACCTGAGTGAACCGGATACCTCTCATCTCTTTTATTCCGACAGAATTGCTGCCCTGAAACACAGAGGCCGGCCCAATGACGCCCAGATAGCTGGTGTGATTTCACACGCTGGGGCTGGACTCCGTCAACTACGCATGCGGTTCCGTCATGCTGAACGGATCCAATGCTTTCTTCAGAACGTCGGGTGGCAGGATGCTCTGTTCCGTACACAGTTCTCGAATCGTCTTACCGGACTTAAACGCTTCCTTCGCCAAAGCCGACGCTTTTTCGTAGCCGATGTGCGGGTTCAGGCTGGTGACCATCGACAGACTTTTTTCGACCGACGATTCACACGCCTCTGTGTTGGCTTCCATGTTCAGCAAACAGTACTCGACAAACGCACTGCAGCTGTTGCTGAGCAGTTTGATGCTTTCCAGAGTTGTCTGGCCCATCACCGGCATCATGATATTCAGCTGGAACTGACCGCCCGTCGCACCGCTCATGGCAATCGTCTGGTCGTTGCCCATCACACGAGCACACACCTGCATCATCGATTCGCACATCACCGGGTTCACCTTGCCCGGCATAATCGATGATCCCGGCTGCAGGTCGGGAATTTTGACTTCGTAGAATCCACAACGTGGCCCGGAACCCAGCCAGCGAATATTATTCGACACGTTAAACAGCGTCGACGCGATCGCTCGCAGTTGCCCGTGACATTCCACCAGCCCGTCGCGTTGAGCGTTGCCTTCGAAGTGATTCACTGCTTCGATGAACCGAACTTCCGTCACTTCCGCCAAAACGGCGGCAACGCGGCTGCCGAATTCCGGGTGAGTGTTGATCCCCGAACCGACGGCTGTTCCTCCGACCGGCAATTCCAGCACCGCTTCGATGGCTTTCTTTGCGCGACCGATAGACAGTGTCAGCTGGCGAGCGAACGCGCCGAATTCCTGGCCCAGTCGCAGCGGCGTGGCATCGGCCAGATGAGTTCGACCGATCTTGATAATGTTGTCCCAGGCGTCTGCTTTGCTCTGCAGTTCATCGGCGAATCGTTGCAGCCCCGGAATCAGGTCATTTTGGATCGCTGTTCCGACAGCAACGTGGATGGCCGTGGGGAATGTATCATTGGTACTTTGCCCCATGTTCACATGATCGTTTGGGTGCACGGGTTTGGCCGTTGCAAAGCGGTCGCCACCCAGAAGTTCAATCGCGCGGTTGGCGATGACTTCGTTGGCGTTCATGTTGCTGGATGTGCCGGAACCTGTCTGGAAGACGTCGATCGGAAACTGATCGTCGAACTGTCCGTCAGCGACTTCCTGGCAGGACTCCAGCATCGCTGCGACCTGTTCGTCAGACAGCGGGTTTTTGCCAGTACCTGTCAGCTTGCCCAGATCGCGATTGGCGACTCCACAGGCGTACTTAACGCGGCCCATTGCGTGAATCAGATCCGGCGGAAGTTCCCAGCCGGAAATCGGGAAATTCTCGACAGCACGCTGCGTTTGAGCACCAAAATAAGCTTCTGCAGGAACCTGAACGTCCCCCATTGAATCGCGTTCTGTTCGAAACTCTGACATCATTCTCTCACTGAAATGTTCGCCGTAATCGGCAAGCCTGAGGACTGGAAGGCCTCATGATATCCGGATCAAACGGATTCGCAATCACCGGCCGGATGTGTGCACGGCTGAAAGTAGTTGCTACCTGCCGGGTCTAACTGTCTCAACCTTTGAGAGTGTGGGAGACGTTCGTAACTCACGGAGAATTCAACACTTACCTCGAAGGGCTATTTGGCCTTTGGTGATTGCACAGTCTACATTGTGCGATGTTTGGTAGCGCTTTGCAACAGATTCAGTACCGAGCATTGAGATACAAGGGCTCAGAAGACACCGCGGACACTGCTTAGATCTGTCAATAACGATATGCTCCGACCGACGCGAGTTTACTAGACAGTTTGCTTGCTCATGCCGCACCCTCATGAGTTGGCACGGCGCATAGAGAATGTTCTCATTTTGACAGCGCGTTGCGGTGACGTTTAGGAGATGTGGTGAATGAGATTGATGCTGCTTCGACCGCCGCACTGAATTTGCCAAGGCTTTACAGACAACTAATATAGTCGCCAAGGTCGTTTGTTTTCCCACCGTGTGCCCCCTACGACTGACATATTTTCGTTCCTCAACGGTACTGATTGCCGGTCAACGTCAGCTGTTGGTCATAGCGCAA
Organism: uncultured Planctomycetaceae bacterium; assembly: GCA_937919915.1. Lineage (GTDB taxonomy): Bacteria > Planctomycetota > Planctomycetia > Planctomycetales > Planctomycetaceae > Fuerstiella. The sequence goes on along the minus strand of CALFOL010000570.1, from coordinate 438 downwards.
TTACTGCATTTTTCTTCCCTCACTGCAGTGGCCGTCTCGATCGATTACAATTCGCGGATGGATGAAGTCACGCAAATTCTGGTTAACATTGAATCAGGCGATCCGGCGGCGGCGGACACATTGCTTCCACTGGTCTATGATCAACTTCGGCGTCTCGCGGCTAGCGAACTGCAAAAAAAACCATCCGGTTATACTCTCCAACCGACGGCACTGGTTCACGAAGCGTACTTGCGATTGGTCGACCAGAAACATGAGCCCCGTTGGAATCATCGCGGACATTTCTACGCGGCTGCCGCCCCAGCCATGAGACGTATTATCGTTGACCGTGCGCGGCGGAAAGGGGCGAAGAAACACGGTGGTGATCGTCAGCGGATTCCGATGGATACTGTCGAGTTGCCGGAAATGCCAGCAGAGCAGGATCTCATTGCGCTCGACGAT